>JABEUP010000086.1 GCA_013044365.1 Acidimicrobiaceae bacterium | reverse complement strand
ACGTTAGTATGTTCGGTTTTGAATTGTCCGGTTAGGCGAAATGTTATCCATGCATCGATTGTTCCTCCCAGAAGGCCGCGGGTACGGTCCTTGTCGAACAAGTCCATCATAAGAGAGATTTTTGAGGCGCTCTGATTAGGCGATATAGAGATGCCGGGTGCCTTGAGGGCGAGACACAGCGGCGCTGTTCTGAGGTCTTGCCAACTTTGTCCCATACAAACCGGTTTCTCCGTACTTGGATCGAAAACCACCGTGGATGCGCGCTGATTGGTTATAGCAAGAGCTGAACAGTCCTGTTCCGCCAGGAGTTTCCCGAGGAGACTATTGCAGCTGTGAAATAGCTCCTCAGCATCGAATTCCACAAAACCCCTTGTGGGAGAGAGGGAATTGAATTTGGCGCGAAATTCCTTACTGATCGATCCGTCTATATTGACCGAAGAAACCCGAATATTTGAAGTTCCGATGTCCAATACAGCGACGCTACGACCATGTCTCTGCTTGCTCATTGCCTGCCTTAGGACGGATGACGACTAATTGTCAGTTATCTCTTAGATAAATCATATGTTGCCAATTTGGGCGGTAGTGGTAATTTGAGATTACCCACTGGAGATCTCTAACAGCTAATGACTTTCATGGCGGTACGCTACTTTTCCAATTGTATGAGACCTGTTGCCAAGGAATGCCTACCGGGGGTAGGTTTGCGTCGGTTGAGGACCCTGAAAGTTATTTGAATCGTAGTCTGGGGCCAAAAAACAATGATTTTCGTTTACCATGCTATGGTAAAAGGAAGTTAGTGGTTATAGAATGTAGATTGATGAGAAGTCCTGAAGAGTTGGTAAAGAGTTTTCGCGAGAGCGGCAGGAAGGTTACTCCTCAGCGCGAGAAAATTTTCCAGATACTTCAGGGAAATAAAACTCATCCAACTGCAGAGTCGGTCTACGCTGAATTATTAAGAGAGATGCCAACCGTGTCACTCAAGACAGTCTACCAAACCCTACATGAGCTGGTTGGCATGGGTGAGATTTCGCCTTTGGATCTTGGGACAGGATCGGCGAGATTTGATCCGAATCAGTCGACCCACCATCATCTTGTGTGCACCAGGTGTCATTCGGTGAAGGATCTGTATCTGGATATAGAGGATATTCAAATACCTGGGGAGCAACTAGAAGGGTTCGATGCCGGAACAGCGGAAATAACGTTCCGGGGTCATTGCTCGAAGTGTCGGACTGCAGTCTCAGGGCAATCTCAGATAGCTGTTCACCAGGGCTGATATTGTGGTTCGTTGGTTATTTAAGCGGGAATAATAAAAAGGAGATAAACATGGCAGAGCTCAAGACTTCCAAGACAGCTGAAAATCTTAAGGAGGCTTTTGCAGGAGAAAGTCAGGCCAATCGTCGTTACCTTTATTTCGCCCAGAAGGCGGATGTGGAAGGTTACCCGGACATCGCTTCACTATTCAGATCGGTTGCAGATGGTGAGACCGGACATGCATTTGGCCACTTCGATTTCCTTGCCGACGGTGTTGGCGATCCGGTAACCGGAGTACCCGTAGGAAGTTCAGAGGATAACCTGAAGTCGGCTATCGAGGGCGAGACCTACGAGTACACCGAAATGTATCCTGGTTTTGCCCGTACAGCTAGGGACGAAGGTTTTGCGGAGATAGCTGAATGGTTTGAGACGTTGTCGCGAGCTGAGAAGAGTCATGCTGGCCGGTTTACACAGGGACTTGAATCGATTTCATAAATAAATCTGAAAATTGATAATGTGATTCTCGCCGCGTCTTGCTGTGCTCTACCTGCTTGGAGTCATGCGCGGAGAGACGTGCACTGATCTCAATGTAGTGACGGGTTAGGAGAGACATGGCAACAGCATACGAACCATCTCATCCCCTTTATTTTGACGAAGCGGATTTGCGGTCTGAACTGACCAGGGTATTTGATCTCTGTCATGGGTGCAGGCTTTGCCTGCACCTTTGTCCGTCTTTCCCCACCATGTTCAATGCCATCGATGCGACAGACGGTGCGGTGGATGAGTTAACGGCTAAAGATCAGGATCAGGTGGTCGACGAGTGTTACCAGTGCAAGCTGTGCTATAACAAATGCCCCTACATACCGCCCCACGAATGGGCTCTCGATTTTCCCCGGCTGATGCTGAGAGCCAACGCAGTAAAGAAGCGGAATAAGCATCAAACTACCTCGGAAAGGCTTGCGGACCAGGTTCTGAGCCGGACTGACTTATTTGGAAGTGTGTCGGTAAAATTGTCAGGTGCCACAAATAGGGCACTTTCAACCAACAGCACCATTGTTCGTAAAACTATGGAAAAGGTGATGGGGATAGCGGCTGAACGGGTACTTCCCCCCTATGCGAAGCAGCGATTTTCTGTCTGGTTTAAAAACCGTGTTAAGCCATTTGTGGAAAATCGCCGCGCAAAGGCGGTGATTTTCCCCACCTGTTTTATCGAGTACCAGGAGCCAGCAATGGGAAAGGATCTGGTAGCGGTTTTTGAGAAAAATGGGATCGAATGTTCGCTCCCTGAGGGCGTTAAATGTTGTGGCGCTCCCTGGCTCCACAGTGGTGATGCCGACCATTTCAAGAAGATTGCCGAGAAAAATGTCACGGCTTTGGTGAGCCAGGCCCGTCAGGGAAACCCTATCATTGTTTCGCAACCCACCTGTGCTTATGTGATTAAGAATGACTATCCCCTTTATCTTCAGAGTCAAGAGGCACGAGATGTTGCCGAGGCGACTTACGATGCTGCCGAATACCTGATCTACGTGCACAAGAACAACGGCGGGATTAACTTAGAGTTCAACGGAACTGTACCAGAGTCGGTAACTTATCATGTGCCATGTCACATGCAGGCGCAAAATATAGGTTTCAAGAGTCGTGATCTGTTGAAGTTGACTGGTACCAAAGTTACGGTAGTCAACAAGTGCTCTGGTATAGACGGTACCTGGGGATACAGAAAAGAGAATTATGAGCTTTCCAAGAAGGTCGCCAGCGGTTTGGTTAAGGCAATCGAAAAAAGTGACGGCCAAGTTCTATCCGGCGACTGTCTTCTGGCGAACACCGCTATCACCGAAGAGACTGAAAGGCGTGTGTTTCACCCAATTCAATTAGTTGCCCGCGCGTATGGGATTGAAGAGGAGAGACAATGACAAAGTTGCAGCTTTCTGACATAGTGGATCTTCGTGAGTACGAGCGCCAGAGAGAGGACTTTAGAAAGTCGATTATTGCGTTAAAGTATCTTCGAAGAATCTCGCTTGGAGATTTAATAACTGTTGTTTTCGAGAACCGAGAGACAATCAGATTTCAGATCCAGGAGATGGCACGAGCTGAGAAAATGCTGCGGGACGAGCAAATAGAGACTGAATTGGCCATTTACAATCCGATGATTCCTGAAAAAGGTGAACTCAAGGCCACCCTATTTCTGGAATTAACTTCTAAAGACCAGCTTCAGGAATGGTTGCCGGCATTGGTTGGGATTGAAAAGTCAGTGTACCTGGAAGTAGGTACCGGATCCAAATCGAGACGGATCAAATCTCGTCCGGAATCAGAACATGAATCTCAGCTGACCAGGGAAGATGTCACTGCATCGGTTCATTACATACAGTGGATACTTGAAGATGAAGTGCAGACTCGCATGATAGACGAGAGGGTATTTCTTGGAATTGACCATCACAGATATAATGCTCGGGTGGAACTTAGCAAGCCGTCGGTTGAGTCCTTGATTTCTGATTGGCGAAGTTGAAATCCCCATCGCAGCAGCCGAAAGTGTATCGAGTTGGCGCAAGTTCCTAATGCAGTATGTTTACTGCTCTGGCTCCCACAAGAACAACGGTAACTACTGAAACCATAGATTGGATAAGCATAAGGAACTTGGCCATTGGCGTTAGAGGCATTGCATCAGTTGGGCTGAATGCCAATGCATTTGTAAATGCCACATAAAGGTAGTCAATGAAGGTCGGAACCCACTTTTTCTCAGTAGTTTCCGGTGCGGACATTTGGGGAAAAAGAAAGTCCGGATTTCGCCTGAAGTCTGAACACCTTGCGTAGGGTCCGCCTCTGTCCAGTTCCCAGAACCAGAGTGCGAATACCATTACATTGGTGACCCAGATGGCTGCCGCCGCATAAAGTAAAGCGCGGCCAGAGGTATTTCCTCCGGCAACAAGGTGATAGCAGAGCAGAGCTAGGTTGGTTCCGTTTGCAAGATTAGCCAGTCCGATCAGCAGTAACGAGAGTCCTCTCAGATTTCGCGACTCCCTGTTGATTTTCATGGGGTTTGAAATTGCCAGCGGAATCAAAAGGATCAGTTCCAAACTAGGCAGCACGTATCGAGGTCCGATGATCAGGCCCTTGGGCAGAAGGCTATAACTTATCGCGGAAAATAGAATTGCTATTAGAGCGGGCAACCTGTGCTCGTGTTCTGATCGAAACCCAAATGCTGGTGATTCAGGAGGAGGTTGCGGTGATGGCTTCATTGCTTCATATTAGCAACCCAGAAGTCCTTGAAAGGGCTCGCCGCGATGAGCGAAGATTCAGTCGTGCCGTTGGATTTGGGATTGTACCGTGGCTCTTGCCCACTGTTACTAGCTGGGTAAATGCTAATTATGGCGTTAGGCGCCTCCGTATTTCGACACCCTGCCAAAGAGATCTGGACCGGGCTTTCAATACTGCTGGATGACCCTACTTCGCCTAAGTCGCCCCTGCTGGCGAAAAACTGGAGTAAATCAGGGCTTTTACTTGAGGAACTTGTCGGTTGTCAAAATCAGCCGTAAGCGGGGAGAGGTGCTGGTGCCCAATACCGGATGGGTCAGGTTCCATCTTAGTGCCGGAGCCGGGAAGAGATGGAAGCCTTCACTTCAGCCGGAGTTACCCTAGACTGCTCTGACTGCTGGCATGTTAGTTGTACCCATCCTCAGTCCCCATTCCAATACAAGCCACCTGAGTATTAGATGGTTTGTCTATCAGGGTAGCCTCGACTGTTACGACTTCTGACGGCGTACGCCTCCATAGTCCAAGCTGCTGAGCGGGGGAGAGGTCCAGAGGAAGCGGAGACCACAGCGAAAGCTATTCCGACAAAAAAGGGATCCAACAGGCGAAACTTTGCCAAGTATCCAATTGCCAAACTCTTAGTGAAACGGGCAGGCAGGAGTTGGGACTGGTGCGAAACTGCGACCTGACCGCCATTAAAGACTTGAAAGTCAAAAATATGGTCCGTTCCGCTCGGGGAATATTGCAGAATTCTGGCAATAATGTCGCACAGAAAAGAGGTTTGACCCGAGCCATATCATCTCAAGTCTCGTCCCTGTTCCGGTAGCGCCAAGCAGATATAGTTGGTAACCCTACGTCTGCTGACACTGGTAGTAGCCATAAACCCCCGCTTTACTTCCAAAACTGTCCATGGTGCGGAAATACCAACTCCAATAATCGCAATAGCCAAGCGGTATTCTCCTGTACTACCTGTGGTCATACTGGCAACGCCTACGTAGTCGCAACTTCCTTGCTGCACGCCGCCAGACTGGAGGTCACAGGATTTAGAGGGAGATCGCAGGCAAAGCCCGGCAGGGCTAAGCGCAGTGGCCCGGAGAAGCCCGAACCCCTGGCAGGATCATCAGCATGAGCAGCTGTCTATTTCAGGTAACTCATTCTGCGAGAGAGCGGAGGACGTCAACCTGGACTACAAGTGATTATCCTCTTATAGCGTGACTCGAGAAGATACAAAAATTACTCAAGACTTTCCCGGTTGGCCCGTAGTCTTATCACAGCTCTTTAGGGGTGAAGACCTGAGTTTCGATCTTTCGCGGTTGGCTCTTATTCAGATTTTATCTGGAGACACTCCGATGGCACACGCGGCCGCCTTCGTTGCGGCACTTAGAACCAAGGGCGAATCGGTAAGTGAAGTTTCAGGAATGGCTTCGGCGATGCTGGAGTTTGCCACAAAGGTAGATGTTGACCCATATTTGGTTGACACATGCGGCACTGGCGGCGACAGATCCATGACGATTAATGTATCGACTATGGCGGCGTTGATTGTTGCGGGCGCTGGGGTCAAAGTTTGCAAACACGGAGGCAGAGCTTCATCTTCGAAATCGGGATCTGCAGACGTGCTCGAATCGCTTGGGGTCAAGGTCGACATCGGACCATCCTTAGTGGCCGAATGTATTGCTAAGGCAAATATAGGATTTTGTTTTGCCCCGAAATTTCATCCGGCCATGGCAAATGTTGCCTCCCTCAGGCGCGAACTAGGCGTACCTACAGTTTTCAATTTTCTCGGTCCATTGGTGAATCCCGCACGTGCAAAATACCAAGTTGTCGGTGTTTCCGATCCGGCCATGGCAGAGACGATGGTTGGCGTTCTTGCTAACCAGGGTTCTGAAAGGGCGATGGTGGTGTACGGGGAAGACGGGCTGGACGAAATATCCACTACCGCTGTCTCTTGCGTTTTGGAACTTTCGAGAGATAAAGACGGTCAACCAGTGATAAGGAGATACAAGATAGATCCCGCAGATCTTGGAATCGCTTTAGCCGGTCTCGATGATCTTCGCGGCGGAGAGGCAAGTGAAAACGCGGTTATAGTTCGGGAAGTGTTGCAAGGTAGTCCCGGTCCAAAAGCCGACATAGCCATTCTCAACGCTGGTGCAGCTCTATATATTTGCGGAGCAGCGTCCTCCATTGGCGATGGAATAGGAATTGCCAGACAATCTATAGCGTCCGGGGCTGCACTTAGAGCGTTGGAAGGCCTTATTTCAAGTTCCCAGGGACATTGAAGGTATCGCCGTGGAGTCTGGGCCGGGAGTTGAGTGGACTCGCCTCGAATCTCGGCGGTATTTCGCACCATGTCAAGATGTGGCACGATGATGCGGTTCCAGTGCCTTTCAAAGGAGATGATTTTTGTTACGGGATCTGTCGGACTCAAATATGTTCGCCGTTGCCGCGGGTAAAGAATTAACTGCTCGGCTATTCTCAATTTTGTGAATATGACAAGATATCGTTGTGCGGCATGTGGCAATGTCACCAGATTCGACGTGACTGTAAGCAAAAAGACCAAATCCTTCTATCATTTCAGCATTGGTGGTGATCTGCGTGTCGAAAGCGAGGAGATACTTGAGGAGACTGTTGATGATGTCAGTTGCAGATGGTGCGGCCATTCCAAATCAATTGAAATCATAGAGGGCCGCGATTAGATTTCTCCTAACAGGCCAGGCTGATCTGTATATCACGTTTGGCTAAGCAAGCGCCCTCTCCATCGGTCTGGCGTAATCATACCTAATCCCGCTGACTTTCTGCACGTCGGGCATTCGTTTAAATGGCGTATTTTGCCCGGTGTTGGGCCGCCTATGATTTCTGCAGCGGAGACGGTGGAGTCCAGGATTGGGTTCCAGCCAACTTTCCATTACGCTGAGAACAGCATCAAATGGATTAAATACCCAACCTAGATCCCTTTGAGGGTGTGCGCCGCGGGGTTTAGAGACTGTTGCAGTCGTGTGGATTTCCGGGCATCATTGTTGTTGCCATAATCAATATTTGCTTTGCAAATAGCTATAGTTTTCGGAGTTCGCGATGATTTTGGTGGATCAAGCTATCTGGCCTCATCGGGGAAAGATGTGGGCACATTTGGTTTCCGACTCATCATATGATGAGCTGCATCGATTTGCTGAGGATCTTGGTCTCACTAGGGGCATGTTTCAGGAGGACCATTATGACGTACCTAGCGACGTTAGGGAAAGAGCTGTTTCCCTTGGGGCCAAGCCGGTCGATTTTAGAGTTTTGGTACTGGCTCTACGTGATGCAGGCTTGAGATGTCGCCGAACTCAAGAGCCTGTCGATAAGGAGTTCTGAGAGTCTTTTTTCGGCAATATTTGTCAAAGGCGTTTGGAACATAAAGACAAATCTGAGACTTTGCTTAACGGGCTTTATGGCGTATGTTGGCACGGGGATCGTTTAATTTAGTAGTGAGTTCTAGGCTGATGCTGGAACATTTTTTGATGAGCTTGGAGAGCTAATGGTCAAGCATCTACTGGTAACAAATGATTTTCCACCCAAAGTGGGTGGAATTCAGAGTTACCTTTATGAATTGTGGCGCAGGCTTGATCCGAAAAGCTTCGTAGTGGTCACCACTCCCCATCAAAACGCGGACGGGTTTGATGCGCAGCAGGAATTCGAAATAATCCGAGTGCCGCAGAAAGTTTTGATGCCGACTGCCTCGTTTGCCAGGCGGATTAGTGAGATTGCCCAGGAGCATCAGGTGTCCTTTATTGTTTGGGATCCTGCTTTGCCGATTGGGATGTTGGCTCCTAAAGCCGGCTTCCCTTATGGAGTTATCCTTCATGGGGCGGAGTTGGCTGTCCCGTCTCGGCTCCCGTTTACCTTCGGAAAGCTAACCAAGGTGTTGTCCGGGGCAAGGTTCGTAATCACCGCTGGTCAGTATCCCCGAAGCGAACTTGAGCGGCTCTTTGTGAGGGCGAAAAGACCACTTCCTGAGATATTTGAAATCCCTCCGGGAGTAGATACCATTCGATTCGGGCCTCCGTCTAAGGAGATGCGCGCAAGCTACCGTGAATCGCTGGGTATCCGGGAAGATGATTTTTTGATCTCGTCGGTCTCCAGACTTGTGCCCCGGAAGGGTATGGATACGCTAATCGGGGCAGTGGGTCTTTTGAAGCATGCTCATCCGGAACTAAAGGTGATAATTGCAGGGAGCGGTAGGGACGAGCGACGGCTTAGCCGCATGATTAAGAGGCGGAAGGTCTCAGTTCGTCTGTTTGGAAGAGTTGACGAAGAAGATCTTCCTGATCTCCTCGGTGCCAGCGACGGCTTCGCTATGCTGTGCCGTAATAGATGGGCAGGTTTGGAGCAGGAGGGCTTTGGCATCGTCTTCCTGGAAGCCAGTTCATGTGGTTTGCCCGTTATCGCTGGATACTCGGGGGGTTCCACGGAGTCTGTAACGCACGAGCAGACCGGATTTGTGGTGTATCAGCCCAAATCACCAAGGAAGGCTGCCGAGGCAATTTCAATGCTAATCAGCAATGTTGAATTGCGAGAGCAAATGGGAAGGAACGGAAGGCAACGAGCTCTCGATGAATTTTCTTATGCCCGTCTCAGTGAGAAATTAGGAAAGTGTCTTGGATCGATAAGTTAAGTTTGAACCAATTCTTAATCCTGCAGACATAGCGTTTGATTGGGGTAATCTGCTTAATGTCGTGTATCTCATAGATATGAGAGACAGGTCAATCTGAGTCGTGTCTGAGGTAGAAGGGACTCGAGCTATGGAAAACGCTCGTGAAAAGATGGTTATTGGAGCGACTCCGGACCAGTGTTATGCCGTTGCGGCCTCATTTGAGGAGTATCCTTTCTGGGCGCAGGATATAAAAGAGGTTGTGATAGGAAGTCGTGACGACGGGGGACGCCCGGTTGAAGTCACTTTCCGGGCGGGGGCCTTTGGCCGGACCACGTCCTATACATTGAAATACGATTACTCCGAGGCACCCAAGGCACTCTCATGGGTACAAATTGGCGGAGATATTACTTCACGGCTCGACGGAACCTATCTGTTCGAATCGGATGACCTGAACCAGACCCAGGTTACCTACGAGCTTACCGTTGAGCTGGCGGTTCCTATTCCGGGATTTGTTAAGCGGCGGGCAGAGGTACGCATCGTTCATGCCGCGCTTCGGGATTTGAAAGATCGGGTCGAGTCTGTGACAACTACGAAGTCAGTCGTTCCAAAATAGGGCTAGTGTCTAGGCGGTACTTGGCTGTTTTTTGGTGTCGTTAGTCAAATGTCCTGCATCCGGCCTGGGAATCAGTACAAGTTCAATTCGGTAGTTACACCCAAAGAGGAGTAGTCCCTCATAAGGTTGCTGCTGCGAGTATTCTAAAAAGTCTTACCCCTATCCAGGAGCCAGGCTGGCCGGAGTTGGAATTGGGCCTTCTGGCCTTGTCAGTCTGCAAGGCAGGGTGTTCGTTCTTATCCATAGTTTCACTGGTCCTGGTCGGATTAATTAATAATTGACTTCTCCCGCGTCTGAAATCATGGGATTCCAGGGTTCAGGCCGCCGAGGTTCCCGCAGAATTGCCGGACGTGCCGCCGTCGGCGTCCACCGGAACTAGGGCACCTTCGGGTTCAGAACTGAGGTTGGTCAATTAGTTCAACTTCGCGCTTTTTTTGGAAATTGTGAAGCGTCTTCCCCCTTTTTTGGATCTGAAATAAGGCTTGTTAACTAGGGACTCTCCAACTGCGTCGTTTCATTATCTCGGACAAGTATTGTTTGCAGCTCGGTTTTGGGGGGCGACATTGCAAAAAGAAAAACAGAGGTTCGATTGGGTAACCTATTCAAGCCAGCTAGGGCAATTGGCGCAAGTTATCTTTGGGAATTAGTCGACCGCCAGGTAGGGTGTACTATGGTAATGTCATGGAATTTCGAAGAATAAGTGGGCTGCCTCCATATGTCTTTGCCGCGATCGATTCGCTTAAAGCGCAGGAGAGACGGGCTGGAAAAGATGTCATCGATCTTGGGTTCGGGAATCCCGATATTCCTTCTCCGGACATCGCCGTTGAAAAATTAGCCGAGGCCGCTAGAAATCCCAGAAATCACCGATATTCATCAAGCAAAGGTCTGCCGAACCTGCGCAAGGCAGTTGCCGACATGTATATGCGGAAATTTTCTGTTGAGCTGGATCCTGAGACTGAGGTCGTCTCCACAATTGGAGCGAAAGAGGGATTTTCCCATGTGATGTGGGTTTTGGTAGGCCCCGGAGACGTTGCGCTGGTGCCTTCACCGTCTTATCCAATTCATATCTGGGGTCCATTGTTTGCGGGCGCGGAAGTACGGCAGGTCAGGCTTGGGCCGACTTCCAGAACAGAGGCCAAGGGTGAGGCTCCAAAGAGAGGCAATCCGGACGAGTTCCTCTCAAATCTGGTCGAGGCATTTGAGTCATCGTGGCCGCGGCCGAGGGTTATTGTCATTTCCTTTCCTCACAACCCGACTACGACGAGCGTCGACCTCGAATGGATGACTAAGATTGTCGAATTTGCCCGGGAGCGTGAGGTGACTGTCGTTCATGACTTTGCCTATTCCGACACAGCATTCGACGGGTATAAGCCTCCATCGGTTTTACAGGTGCCCGGCGCTAAGGAAGTGGCCGTAGAGCTCTACACTCTTACCAAATCCTATTCAATGGCTGGTTGGCGTTCTGCGTTCATGGTTGGCAACAAAGATGTCGTAGCCGCACTCACTAAACTCAAGAGCTACTTGGATTACGGCACCTTTCAGCCGATTCAGATTGCTGCCACCGTGACTTTGAATGAGGCGGACAGCTATCCTCCTCTGGTCAACGCCATATATCAGTCGCGAAGAGATGTCCTTTGCGAAGGTCTGAACCGAATCGGGTGGCAAATTGAGAAGCCGCGCGGCACAATGTTTGTCTGGAGCGAGATTCCCGAGCCCTACCAGGATATGCAATCGCTGGAGTTTGCTAAATTCCTGGTGTCGCAAGCCCAGGTGGCGGTTTCTCCTGGTGTAGGTTTTGGTCCCGGAGGAGAGGGTTTTGTCCGGTTTGCGCTGATTGAAAACGAGCAGAGGATACATCAGGCATTACGCAACTTGAAGCGGGCATTGCCCAAGCTTTGAAATCGTGGTTAACCAATTGTTAATCGAAATGAGTTTGGAGCGAAACGAGCCTGAAACATTGTCGTTATAGGATTGGATCGTGGCTCGATACGTATTGAGAATTTGGTTGGATGACCGCCCAGGCGCTTTAGGATCTGTGGCATCTCGGATTGGTTCTGTCAAGGGTGACTTGGTCGGAATAGAGATTTTGGAACGCGGTGCGGGCCGCGTAATCGACGAACTGATTGTAGATCTTCCAAACGACGAACTGGTCGATCTAATGATAAGAGAAGTTCAGGAGGTGGATGGGGTCGATGTTGAGAACGTCAGTATCGAGCCTCACCCCGAGAGGGATTCCCGTCTCGATCCGATTTTGACCGCTGCTGCGATTATCGAGCAGGAGGATCGGCCATCTTTTGTAAATGAGCTGATGACCCGACTGAGTTTCGATTACACCGCCCAATGGGTTGTTGTATTTGATCTAAAACAAAACTTAATAGTCGCAGCGAATGGGAGTGCACCGGTGCAGGGTTGGGTGGAGGCTTATCTGAAGGGAGTGATGACGGGCTCGACCGTTGAAATCCTCGAACCCTCCGACATAGCCATGGTGATTATGCACCGTTCAATGGTCGCTTTGCTACTTGGAAGGCCGGATCGTACATTTCGCGATTTGGAACGCTCGCAGTTAGAGGCGATAGCCCGCATCGGAGACGTTAAGCTTGCGTCATTCACCAACTAGTCCGAGTTTATCCAAATACCTGTTCCATCGCTTCTCCCGTGACTTTGCGCTCATTCTCCCGTTGGCTGGTTGGAAGGTATGACGTGATTTATAGAACTCTTCCACATTGTTGATTGACAAATCTCCGATTCCAACCGCGGACATCATTGCCGCCCCGAATGCTGTTGATTCGCCAGACAATGAAGCCTGGCACTCCAGGCCGGTCTGGTCCGCGATAAGCTGGCATAAAGAATCAATATTGGAGAGTCCGCCGTCGATTCTGATTAGTTTGGTATGTCCGTTCAGCCGGGCGGTGATGTTGGTCGTTACGCTGGCAATATTGAGTGCGATAGATTCAAATCCGGCCTTGGCGATATGGCCCTTCGATGTTGCATTATCCAGCCCACCCAGTAGTGCCGAGGAATTCTGGTTCCACCATGGCGATCCTGAACCGGTGAAAAATGGCATCAGGGTAACCTGCTCTGAAGTTCTGACGGATTTGGCAAGTGCTTCAAGCTCCTCGATATTATTCGCAATTCCCAATACATTTATGAGCCATTCCAATGTTGTAGAAGTCGAGAAAATTGACCCCTCAAGGCAATAGGTGTTAGGGGTGCCGATCAGGTTCCAGGCAATAGTGGTAATCAGACCGGGGTTCGAATCGATCCTTTGGTTTCCGGTATTGACCAGTACGAATGTTCCTGTTCCCAGCGTTGCTTCGAGGTCTCCGAAGTTGGTGCACGCCTGGCCAAACAGAGATGATTGCTGATCTCCAAGAACAGCATGAATCGGGATCCCCCGCCACTTTTTGAGATCGGGATGGGATATTTCACCGAAAAGTGCATTGGATGCAATGGGGGTGGGCAGAAGCTCGATCGGCACGTCAAAAAGCGTACCAAGTTGCGCCTCGTATTGGTTTGAGGCGATATTGAGCAGCGATGTTCTTGAGGCGTTGGTGAAATCAGTAAGTACATTCTTATTTGATGTCAGGTTTGCAACTAGCCAGCTGTCGACTGTTCCAAGCGCGGTGTTGGCTGGTGAGGATTCTCCGAGAAGGGAACAGAGACTCGAGTATTTGGTGGCTGAGAAGTAGGGATCAATGGTAAGTCCGGTTATTTGTTTCACCAACTCTTCAGCCCCCTGCTCTTTTAGTTCGCTGCATCGAGTCCGTCCACGACGATCCTGCCAGGAAATAGCCATTGTCAAAGGGAGAGTGGTCCGCTTTTCCCAGGCGATTACCGTCTCCCTCTGGTTTGCGATTCCAATCGATCTCGGTGGTACATCGAGCTGAGTTGCAATATCCCCGAGAACCTCTACAGAATATTGTGCCATTTCAGACGGATCTTGTTCGGCTTGATCAGGTGACGGACGGTTGATAGGCAGCAGGCGTGAAGATCTGGCCAGGACGTTACCATCTTCGCCAAAGGCGACTGCCTTAATAGATGTTGTTCCGACGTCAAGACCTACGTAACTCATTGATTAGAAAGCTAGCTGAGTTAAATATGCCTGTGCTAGCTATTCCGGATTTCCTGATTGGATTTGAAGTCATTCCACGTTCGGGCAAGACCTTCGTCAAGATGAGTGTCAATGGTAACTCCGAGGGAAATGCTTAGAGTGTTGTCTACGCTGACCCCGCGCATTTCTCCCGGTTTGGCTGAAACTCTATCGAATTCGATCCTGACACCGGCAGCTTTTGAGACCTTTTCTATTAGAGCATTGACGGATACAGATATTGCTGATCCGATCACAACTGGTCCTTGGTAATCCGTGCCGGCAAGTTGGATGAATGCTTTGGCGACATCTTTAACGTATACATAGTCGCGGAACTGTTCTCCATCTCCGTAAATAGAAAATGTTGACAGTCCCAATGCAGTTCGCATCAGCCTTGGCACAATTGAGTCCTTTTTTGCCATTCCCTCGCCGTAGACGTTGGTAAGTCTGAGATGAGTTGACTTAATGCCGTAGCACGCGCTGTAGGCATTTGCGAGGACTTCGGCAGCTGCTTTAGTAGATCCATATGGTGTAAGTGGCCTAAGGGGAGCAGTTTCTGTGATTTTTCCAGTTGGAAGATTTCCCACTACGGCGTTGGTGGAGGCAAGCAGGATTCTTCCCGCTCCTCTTTGCCGTGCGACTTCAAGTAGATTCTGGGTTCCAACGACATTGGTTTCAAACACCCCCTGCGGGTCATTGATCGATTGAAGTACCGAAGTCCGGGCGGCCAGATGAAAAATAGTGTCGATCTGGCGGGGGAGATTTGAGAACAATGAATCTTTGTCGCTTATGTCAAGAACAAGGTGGTTTGCATTGGGATGCGATTGGGGCCGCAGATCAACGACGGTTACGCTCTTTGAGTTTTCCAAAGCGAGCGTTAGTAAATGTGACCCGATAAAACCAGCGCCACCTGTGACAACGACATGGCCTAATTCCATTGGACTCCCCTGGTTGAAGTTAAATGTTGGCGAACTTACCTTTTGGCCGACACGTCCTAGACTTGGTTAACATGAGTTCTTATCCCGATGAGTTTAGGGATTGGTTCCGTAGCCCAGTCGGGCGACGGGCATTTCGTTATACTCTCGGGTCGGGAATTTCTTTCGTTATCTCGCAAGTTGTTTTTATTGCTTCATATGGTATTCTGCACCTTTTCGATGCGCGCGGTTCATCGATTTTCGCCACTATGGCGGGTGCGGTTCCTTCTTATTTTATGAATCGTTACTGGGCCTGGCAGAAGAGGGGCAAGTCGCATTTCTCAAAAGAAGTTGTTCCGTATTTTGTTATGGCGGGGCTTTCTTTGGTGTTCTCAACCTGGTCGGCAGACTTTGCCGCTACGCATAAAGAGATTGTGGGTTCTTCGCATCTGATCCAGCTAATGTTTGTCGATGGTGCCTATGTAGCCTCGTTTGCAATTCTTTGGCTAGCAAAGTACGCCTTTATGGACAAGATTTTGTTTGTTAAAACTAAGTCGAGTTCGGGAAAGCTGCCGGTTTAGCCTTACTGATTCTGTGGGTTCTGAGACAACCTTTGGCAGAGCTTCTTCCGGAGGCGTTTTATTGAATCTGGCGATATCAGTTTTGCAGGCGGACAGTTTAATATGAGATCCTCCAATTTGATGAGCCGGAATACATTGGGTGCGGATAACCAATCTAGGCATGGTAATTGAGGGCAGCGGTTGTGGTAAAGTGCCCTGTAAACCGATCATGAAGGGAGTGAGCACCACTTTTGTGGCGCAAAGTCGCAATGGGAAAATGTCGTGTTAGCTTGGCTTTGGGTGAATATGACCGCACAATTGCACTGATTTCGGGTCAGGTGTCTCCTCTTGGGGTTGATTTGACGATATTGCCGATGTCGGATGCCTGGGATCGTCATCAGAGGATGATCCGGAATGAGGAATTCGATATTGCAGAGCTCTCTTTGTCGTCATATCTGATGGCCAAGGAGCGGGGGCAGGATTTGATTGCACTGCCGATTTTTCCCTACCGGATGTTCCGCCACCAATTCATGCTTGTCAGAAAGAACCGTGGTATTTCTCATCCGATGGATCTCAGGGGCAAGCGCGTAGGAACTCCGATGTATCAAACCACCACGATGTTGTGGGTGCGTGGGATGCTGGAGCACGAATATGGGGTGCGACCTGAAGATATCAATTGGGTGACAGAACGAGAGGAATTGGTTCCATTCGTTCCTAATGGGGTCAATATCAAAGTTGAAGCCCAGCCGGTTGAGGAGCTCTTTGCCCAAGGCGAACTTGATTCGATAGTTGTGATAGAGGAAGTCGAAGATCGATGGCTCAATGATCCTGACGTAGACAGGCTGTTCCCTAATTTTCCCGAAGTCGAGGCGAGCTACTACCGTAGCACCGGAATCTATCCGATTATGCACATCGTGGCCGTGAAGTCGGAACTTGTAACGCAATACCCTTGGCTGCCCCGGAGTTTGTATAATGCTTTCGCAGAATCCCTGGCTTATTCAGACCAGATGGAGCACTATCCGCGCGTCGTCAACCTGGCTTGGGCGAATGCCTATTTCGAAGCCGAGAGGAAGGTTTTTGGCGGTAATCCCTATGCTTACGGCGTTGCCAGGAACAGGCCCACTCTCGAGGCTGCTGTCGCATATTCATTCGAACAGGGATTGACCAGCCATCACTTCAGTGTGGAGGATATCTTTGTGCCGTCGTTAATAGACACTTGATCTGTGCGCAGATCAATAATGGCTAAAGCTGGCAGTATCGCCCTGCTTGGGGTGGTCGGAGAGAACCAAGGATTTATCTCTATGGTATCTCAGGATGAAAAAGAGCAGTATTACTAATACCGATGCTAATGAAATCCAGATACCAATGTAAGCCGATCCAGGATGGTAATATACGGTTATATTCCAATTACCTGCCGGTACCGGAATCTTCTGCAAGACCCCGTCTTTTGTTATCGGCTGTTCGAAGGTCTGTCCGGTGGATAATGAAGAATATCGTACCTCCCACCCCGGCGCATAAGTTTCCGCCCTGGAGATCGATCCAGGCACGGACGACATGACGTGAAGATTTAGTGTGCCATTCAGCTCGGTATTTTGGTTCAGTATCTGAACCTGGGACACTGATGGCCGTAAAATTGGTTTGGCTTTGGAATTCTCGAATACCGCGTAGCTTCCAGCTTGGGCTATCGGTCGGAAATGAGGATAAGTCAGGTAAGGTTCGAGTTGGCCATCAAGGGCAAAATATCCATGTATCGAGTTAATACCCACTCCGGTTACCAGCGCTTGTTGTGGATCATACAAACCTTTTGGAAGGATCTGGCTCACGACAACTCCCAATGCCTCAGTTGTCGGGAGTGTGGACTGCGTCGCCGGCAAATAGTGAATTGTCCCGGGAACGGTGTTTTCCGGATTGGATGTCGTCTTTTCCAACCAGACGATTGAGCCGTCTTGTTCGAGCAAACCTACTTTCAGGATGCTCCCAGGTGAAAAGCTATTTCCAAGATTTAAATCAACACTGCTTACGGACATGGACCTTCCAAATAAACCAAAAGTATCAGTGGCGCCAGATTGCATCGGAGCGGTCCGGAAATCGGGATAGCTGGCTTTGGTGGGACGCAGGCTGTTTGCGGTAGTGCCGGGAATGTAGAAAGAAGGAAGCGGGACTGCTGTTGGGGATCCGTAAGATCGCAATAGGTAGCGCCAGCTTGTTAGGATCACTTTCATGTCCAACGTGTCAACCAACGAGCTTGTGAGCAACTGAGGTGACAGACTCCCTTGGGCGTGGGTACCTGTGGCGTTCTCGTAATTAGACAGAGAAAGTGAACTATAGCCCTGAATGGAGTGATTTCTGGCAGAAATATTCAAATCGGGTTGTCCGAAACTATTGATACCAGGGTAGTCATAAAGGTTCGGGTCATAGATCGCAAATCTCGAGTTGCTTCCGATCAGCGAATGAACGTATATCATTTGGCGGCTTGAGGAGTTGAATTGCGAGAGACGAGTAGTTGTTCCCAGGCTTCCAAAGATATTGAAAACCAAAATATCTAACAGGGTGGCTGATAGGACCAGCTTCTTTAGGGTCTTGAGCGAAATCCTGGGTGATAAGAAAAATATCAGGCCGCTTGCAATGGCTATTAGAAGCTCAATACCAAAGATAATGATCTCTTTAGGGGTAGTGAACTGCCGGGGGTGTGGTGCGGCGTGAAGAAGTTTGGTGGCAAAGTTGCTGTACCTGAGAAAGCTGCCATATATAACCGCAATTATCGCCGCCGGCAGGAAAGCTATCCACCGAATCCAGGATTGTTGGGAGGGCGATCTATGGAGAATGCGATCCAGCCACACCCCGAAGAACGCGAACATAGCGATATCCAGGTCGAGAATGTTGCGTCCCTGAAGACGTTGCTGTCCATATAAGGGGAGATGGTATAGGAATGACTCCACTGGAGTGTAGGATCCCAGAGCCAAGATTGTTCCGGTAATCGCAATGAGCAGGTATGGCAGCAGGTCGCGGTCCAAAGTCCGTTTGATGGAGCGAACTATCGTGGAGAACAAGGCGATAATTGGACCAATCGTTGGGTAAATCGTGACTTCTTCCCAGGTGAACGGGCCAAAGTAGTTGGATGCCCGGAGGGCGCCCGGCCCTCCGAATAGATAAGGTGTAAACAGGGAATAGAAATACTGTGGGGCAAAGGCTCCGAAGCTTACAAAACCTGCGGTTGGATTTGCACGTTGTGAAATCCTTTGAAATTCCAGCCCCGGGATCCACTGAGCTGCCGAAATACCCAATGCCAACATTCCGGCAGCAGACAGCCATGCCAGCTTATTTGGCCACTGGGATCTGTACCTTGCCAGTTTGGCCAGCGAAAATACTATAAGCAGTATCAACTCATCCAACATCGCCTCCGGAGCACCCGCGAGTACAATCAGTGCATAGCAAACGGCCAAAAAGATAGCGTTCCGCGCACGCGAATTGGGACCGGGTTCAATTATTCGGGAGGCGAAGAGCAGCAGCCAAGGTGCAAGGGAGATTCCGGTAATCATGTCGAGGTGGACGCCTTGGGCTATCATTACCCCCGAGAGAGCGAAAGCCAGGCCTGTTAGGCGGGAAGAGAATTCCGATACCCCGGTTTCCTTCATGAGAAGGTAAAATCCGAACGAAGCAAGGAAATACGGGAGCGCTTGGTTGATGCCCCAGGCCCAGGTTGCCGGGAGGATTATGTACAGCCAGGATGTCGGAAAGAATGAGCCAGCATTGAATCCGGCGAGCAACGGAGTACCCGACCAGTTGAACTGATTCCAGAGCGGTAGATTTCCGCCACGCTCTATTTGTCCCGCCAGTACCCTCAGTGGGTTGAACTGTATTAAATTGTCTCCGCTGGAAAATGGGTGGCCAAGAATGCTTGGAATTGCGAAAAGCATGATTGACCCGAGCAGAAATTGCAGCCAGGCTTTTGAAAAGATGTCTCGAAAGCGAATGCGCAGGTCTTGTGCCACTCTATTAGACCAGGTATTTTGTCATACGGGAAAGATATTTGTCCCGAACTGCCGTTTGAATTACGGCGCGGAAGTAGAGGATTCCATATTTCCAGTTGGAAGCTTTTTTGGATACTCCTGCGGTTCTGACGGACATCTTCACCGGGTGCTCGTACAATCTTGCTCCGCTGCAGATCGCGGAGATTAGAATCTCTGACGATTGGTACTGCTTTTGGCTAAGCCTTACTTTAGCGAGCACTTCGCTGTTGTAGGCACGATATCCCGAGGACGTGTCGCCTACCTTGGTGCCGGTTATGAGCGAGACTAGACGGGCGAAGAACACCACGCCCAGATTTCTCAGGCGATCCTCATTTTCAGTTGAACCAAGTTGCCTGGAACCCTGGACAAAGTCGGCGTCTCCATTTACCAAGGGCGCTATCATTTCGCTTAGGTCGCTTGGGTCCCATTGTCCATCGCCATCTACCACCGCAACGAAACGAGTTCCGTTCTGTAGCGCAAAGAGATATCCAGCTTGCAGCGCTGCGCCCTGACCTGAATTCTTAGGCATCTCCATGACCGCAGCTCCTGCCGATCTTGCTATCGCAGAAGTATTATCGGTGGATCCATCGTTTATCACCAGGACTTTTGTCAAACGGCCGCAGACTGTTGCCGGTACCCGTGAGATCACATCTTTGACGGACCCTTCCTCGTTGAAGGCTGGGATCAACACAATTATCGTGTGTGGAGAAATACCGTGCAGGTCTCTAGAAAGGTTGCTAAAGGTATCGGAAAGTTCCTCAGGTAATCCCTTTTCGAGTATCTCGGCATTGGTGGGTGTTAGGTTGAAAGTTATCTCAAACACAATGGTAATACGCTAACCAATTGCCCAAATGTTTGCTACCCAAAAGTTTATTTTGACTAGTCCCAGCTAGGCGGGTGGTTTTGAAGATATTTTGTAGTGAATTTGGTTTGGTTCTTGACAGGCTGTAATCACAGTGATGAAATTACACAGGATGTTGTGTGTAATTTGAAAGTATGATCAACATATTGTGTTTTTGCGTGATTTTGTCACCGACAAGGTGTAACATCGTTTTTATATAAAGATGTATTTTTGGATTTGGTAAATCAATTAGGACAGGGCTAGATAAAAATTATTTGTGACGGCATCGGTTTTTGGTGACTGGCCCTGGTTCTTCATGAAAAGTCTTTAGTTGATGATCTATCTATCGAAACAGGCTGATTGGGAGGGGTAGTGAAATGGCAATAGCTTCACAGAGAACAGGGATTGGGCTTACCCGCTTTTTTACCTCAACCGGTGTTGATCCCTATGACACCGTCGTTTGGGAGCGTCGAGATGCGCGCATAACAAATTACCAGGATGGTTCAATAGCATTCGAGCAACTTGGGGTGGAAGTTCCTTCTACCTGGAGCGTAAATGCTACAAACATCCTCGCTCAGAAGTATTTTCGCGGAACTCTCGGGACACCGGAGCGCGAATGGTCACTAAAGCAGGTTGTGGACCGAGTGGTTGACACCATCACTGTTTGGGGAATTAAGGATGGTTATTTCGCCGATGACGAAGAAAAGGAGATATTTTCCAACGAACTCAAGTACGCGATCATTCATCAACATGCCGCATTTAACTCGCCAGTGTGGTTCAACATAGGGGTTCCAGGGGTACCACAACAAGCAAGCGCTTGTTTTATTCTTGCAGTTGACGATGACATGAATTCAATTTTGAACTGGTATGTCGAGGAAGGGACTATTTTCAAGGGTGGTTCTGGATCAGGGATCAACCTTTCCAGGATCCGGTCATCTCAGGAACTGCTTAAGGGCGGAGGAACGGCTTCAGGTCCAGTCAGCTTCATGCGTGGTGCTGACGCCTCGGCCGGAACAATAAAGTCTGGGGGAAAAACCAGACGGGCCGCCAAGATGGTCATACTGAACACAGATCATCCCGATATCGAGGAGTTCATTTGGTGTAAGAGCGTCGAGGAGCGTAAGGCCCGTGCTCTTCGTGACGCTGGTTTTGATATGAGCCTGGATGGCAAGGACAGCTTCTCGATCCAATACCAGAATGCCAATAATTCAGTCAGGGTAACTGATGAGTTTATGGAGGCAATTGTAAATGATCTCGACTGGGACCTAAAGGCGGTCACTGACGGTTCGGTTGTGAAGACGATTAAAGCTCGAGACCTGATGAGGCAGATTTCGGAGGCGGCATGGGACTGTGCCGATCCGGGGCTGCAGTATGACACCACAATCAATAAGTGGCATACTGCACCAAACACTGGTCGAATTAGTGCCTCTAATCCCTGTTCGGAGTATGTTCACCTTGATAATTCGGCATGTAATCTTGCAAGCCTCAACCTAATCAAGTTCCTAAAGCCAGATGACTCATTTGACATTGAGGGATTCAAGGTTACGGTGGAGACGATTTTCACCGCTCAGGACATTCTGGTTGGCAACGCAGATTATCCAACAGAGAAGATAGGCGACACCTCCCGTAAGTTTCGTGAGCTTGGAATTGGCTATGCCAACCTGGGCGCGATGTTGATGGCCCTTGGTCTTCCATATGACTCTGATGGCGGGAGGGCGGTTGCCGGTTCAGTTACATCACTGTTGACTAGAGACGCATATGAAACCTCAGCCAGAATGGCTAGCCGTCTCGGTCCGTTTGCCGGCTTCTACGATAACAGAGAGCCAATGTTGAATGTTCTTAAGATGCACAGGGCGGCGGCCGACAAGATCGACCAGTCTCTGGTGGCGGCGGAACTGATCACTGCTGCCAAGCAGTCGTGGGATGAGGCGATTGAGGACGGGTCCACCTATGGAGTGCGGAATTCGCAGGCTTCTGTGCTTGCTCCTACCGGTACCATAGGTCTTTTGATGGACTGTGATACCACAGGTGTTGAGCCGGATCTGGGTCTGGTAAAGACCAAGAAGCTCGTGGGTGGTGGAACAATGTCGATTGTGAATCAAACGGTTCCAAGAGCGCTTGTCAGGCTGGGTTATACAGAGTCGCAGATTGATTCGATCATTTCTTACATTGATGCCAACAAGACCATTGTTGGTTCTCCAGATCTCGATTCCAGGCACCTGCCGGTCTTTGCCTGTTCTATGGGCGATAACACAATCCATTATCGAGGCCATGTCAAGATGATGGCAGCTGTCCAGCCGTTTATATCTGGTGCAATCTCCAAGACTGTGAATATGCCCGAGGAGGCGACGGTAGAGGAAATTGAGCAGCTATTCATCGAAGCATGGAGATTGGGTGTCAAGGCGGTGGCGATTTACAGGGATAATTGTAAAGTAGCCCAGCCATTGACCACTAAGGGCAAGGAGTCCGCGGGAACTGCCGGTCCTCAGTCGGAGTTGACTCAAAAAATTGCAGAGCTTGAAAACGCTCTTCAATCTCAAACTGTAATAGTCAAACGTCCAGTTCGCGAGCGATTGCCACGGCGACGCAAGTCGTACACCTTTGCATTCCGGGTTGCAGACTGCGAGGGCTATGTAACTGTTGGCGAATATGAAGATGGCCGTCCCGGCGAGGTGTTTATGAAGGTCTCAAAGCAGGGGTCGACTCTTGCTGGGATCATGGACGCATTCTCAATTTCTGTCAGTCTTGGTTTGCAGCACGGCGTTCCTCTGTCGACTTACGTAAAGAAGTACACAAACATGAGGTTTGAGCCGGCCGGAATTACGGATGATCCCGAGCTTCGTATCGCGTCTTCGTTGGTTGATTACATCTTTCGCAGGTTGGCGGTCGACTATCTGACGGTGGAGGAGCGTACGGAATTGGGAATAGCTACCACCAAAGAGCGGACCCAGTTGACGCTGTTCGCAGGAGATGACGGTGCGTCCGATTACGTACATCTCGATCCGCCGTCCAGCGGGGAGTCCAGACCTTTTGAAGGGGACCTTATTTCGCGTCAGAACTCGAAGGATGCTCCGTACTGCTATCAGTGCGGAAACTCTATGCAGCGCGCCGGGTCGTGTTATGTGTGTTCATCATGTGGCACTACAAGCGGTTGTTCGTGAAAAGCCATATTATTGCATCTGATGCAACATAGTCAGGGTTTTGCATATTGCCCTGACCAGGGTATTTGACTAGGGGGAACGCTCGAGATTTTGGCTCGAGCGTTCCCTTTTATTGTGCCCGTAAAAGGTAAGTCTTGACGGATGTTGTAGTATATGTTACAATGATGCAGCGAATACGGTAGTAAAAAAAGGGACCAGAAAAGTGTCGAAGACGTATCTTCCTGGTGCTGCCCATGTTGTGCTTACCTCTAATGTCATTCATCTTGATGAGGCCTCCGCGGTCTTCAAGGCGATGCTTTCAGGATGGGGACTCCAGCAAACAAGCAGGATGCTAGCCGCAGATACGATCAAAGGACGTCTTGACATTGTCTCTCGATTTCAGGGTTATACCAACGCTAGTCCATGGGAGTGGAACCCGACGGACCTGGAAGATTGGACATCGTTTCTCCTGGGCGCAGGTAGATCCAGAGCCCATTCAACCATTAGGGGATATCAGAATGCCATCAGGCTGTTCATGGAATTCATTACCGATTCTCGATATGGTTGGTTGGAGGAATGCAGTCATCGGTTCGGTGAAGTGCCTCAGCAAATCTGCCATGAATGGAATACGGTTGAGCATCTCTCGGAGTTTGAGGGTCGCCCACAGGTGCGACCCTTCACCTATGAGGAGCTAGAGGTATTCTTCGGTCGTTGTGACGAACGCGTTGAGGAGATTCGCAGGCGGGGGCGAAAGGGATCATTAGTGGCACTGCGCGATTCTCAGATGTTCAAGACCTACTACGCATGGGGCCTCCGTCGAAATGAGAACATCAGACTAGATATTGTAGATCTCCGTCGCAATCCGATTAAAAGTGACTGGGGTAAGTACGGCGCGCTAAATGTTCGATATGGTAAGGCTGTTAAGGGAAGTCCCCCTCGGAGACGGACTGTTCTGTCTGTGCCACACTTTGACTGGGCCATTGATGGGCTCAGGAGCTATATAGAAGAGGTACGTCCAGCCTTCGGCCCAAGTCAGCACCCTGCCCTATGGATAACCGAGCGGCAGAGCCGGGTTTCAAAAGATTACGTCGATAAGCGTTTTGCGAAAATTAGGAACGAAGCAGGTCTTCCAAAGGAATTGCATCTGCATTGCCTTCGACATTCTTATGTGACGCATCTCATTGAGTTTGGTTACGACGAGCGTTTTGTCCAGGAGCAGGTCGGTCATGCCTATGCGTCGACCACTGCGATTTATGCGGGCGTGAGCAGCGACTACAAGAACAATATGCTTGGTAGGGCTCTTGAGAAGCTCTACGTCCAGAGTAAGGAGAAGCCATGATTAAGAAGATGGGTGTCAAATGGAATCTTCGCCAAGTAATGGCCACCCGGGGAATGTTTAGCACTAGCGACCTGCTCGGCCCACTAGCAGAACGAGGGATTCAGCTGTCTCGAGAGCAGGTCTATAGGCTCGTTACTCAAACTCCGCAGCGACTAAACCTTGATGCGCTAGCAGCGCTGTGCGACATCTTGGATTGCGGTCCTCAAGACCTCGTAGAAGTGGTAGTGGAGAAGAAGCAAGTCCGCAAGACTGCAGATGGCAGCGGGCCTTCTACCTCCGAACGAAAGCTCAACGAGCTGAAGCCGGTAAGGGCGAGGATTTTGCGACCCGATGGAACATACTGATATCCTCTCCGAACAGGAGAGGATAATTCTCGCGAATATCTTCCGGACGGATCCTGATCTCGCGTTGGAAAATGCTGTTGCCATCCTGAGGTCAGCTGCACCCCTGAGCCAAATGAAGAACTCGCTTGCAGTGTTCCTCTCAGATTCCCCCGATGGTCTTAGTTCGGGTGATTCCGATGCACCACCAGTCGCTGTCCGCCTTATTGCAGGACTCTTAGCAGCAGGTTCGGAATCCTTCACTTTGCCTAAGTGTGCCAAGTGTGGGTTGACGAAGAATCTGAGGCACAAAATCCCAAATGGCCGGATTTGCGGGGCATGCTTTATCAGACTTAACCGGGCTTCATGTGCAATATGTGGTAATGAACGGCCTATTGCCACAAGGACTGAGGATGGCCCGATCTGTGGGTCGTGTCGCAGAAAGGACCCATCGACACACCAACTGTGCTCGCGTTGTGGACGACTGGGACCGGCGATAGCTCGGAGTGGACCTGGGACAATTTGCCAACGTTGTTACGAGCGACCGGAGAGTATTTGTCAACGCTGTGGCCGAGTTGGAAGGATTCATTCGAGGCGAGGTGGAGTTGCAATTTGTGACCAGTGTTACAGATCGCCTGCGAGAAAGTGTGGGGTTTGCGGGAATATTCGAGAAATAATGGTGCGCTCCGGAACGGATGGAACCATTGGCATCTGCGTTGTGTGCTACTCGTCGCCGAAGGTGCAATGTGTCAAATGTGGTCGAGTACGGAAAGCAACGGGAGTCTCTCCACTTGGTCCGCTTTGTCAAGCGTGTTGGCCCAGGCGTGTTTACATCTGTGCGCACTGTGGAAGAGAGAGGCCAGCCCAAAAACTGATAGATGAGGGCGCAATTTGTTCATCATGCTATGACCGGTGGTATCGAGTTCCATGTGGGCTTTGTGGGACGCTCTGT
>JABEUP010000085.1 GCA_013044365.1 Acidimicrobiaceae bacterium | reverse complement strand
CTTATTGGGCAACTTGTCCGACCGGAATATTTCTGCGTCTCGGTTGTGGTGCGAGTACCTTGAAATATTAAGAGACCCAACGATGACAGAAATCGCCAAAACCCTCGCCGACAAGAGAATGGCGGGAGTAAAGCGTCACTATCGGCTCAAGGGCGTTGGCGAGGGCATCACTAGCCACGTCGGTTGCATAGAGTTCACCGAGACGATTCCCGGCCGTGTCTGCGCCCAGGTAAATGTCGTAGGACCGTTTTGAACGGCCAACGATGCCGATCTCACCAAGATAGGGCCGTGCACATCCGTTCGGGCATCCCGTCATGCGAACCTCGATATCTGCGCGGAAAAGCCCAAGTCGTTCGCAAAGCTGTTCGAACGATCTCAGAAAACTCGGAAGGAATCTCTCTGACTCAGCCAGGGCGAGACCGCAAGTTGGCAGGGCAGGGCATGCAAAGGCTGACCGGGAAATTCCGCTGTGGTCCTCGGCAAGTTTGATGCCAAAGGATCGCAGTGAAGTTCGTACCTCATCGCAGGCATATTTCGGAATATCAGTAAGAATTATATCTTCCTTTGCCGTGAGGCGCACCGAAAGGTTGAACCTGTCAACGAGTTCTCTGATAGCAGTTTTATACTGTCCTGCTTCATTATCGGCAATTCGACCGCTGGGTAGCTTGATGCCATAGGAAACTAAATCGTTGGTTTGTTCCATCCAACCCAAATGATCGCAGCTGGTGGACGAAATTAGATTTTCAAGTTTTTGGAGCTTGAATCCGGTCCGGTTCGCGACTTCTTTGCGCAACCTTTCGGTCCCCCACTCCTCCACCAGGTATTTGAACCGGGCATGTGATCGATCTGCTCGGTTTCCGTAGTCACGTTGGATCGAAATGATGGCATCTGTAACTTCAAACAGTTGTTCGGCCTGTACCGTGGCCAGTGGCTTTGCCAGCAACGGTTTGGTTGTCTCGTCGGAATACGATCTACCCAAACCTCCCCCAACTGAGACATGAATGGAACTGGGGTCATGCTCGTCGATGGTAAGACCCAGGTCACAGGAGAATACGTCAATACAATTGTCCAATGTGGAGGTAAGCCCTATCTTGAACTTTCGAGGAAGATAGGATACCCCGTAAAATGCTTCGTCGGAGCGCTTTTCTGGCTGTGTTCGGCCGAGCTCAAGCTTTTCCCCGTCCAGCCAAATTTCGTAATAGGCAGTCGATGCTGGTTTATACCTTAATGAAAATGCATCTGCGAGTATATCTAACCCGAGGCTCTGAATCTCCGGACTGGGAGAGGGGCAGGCCGTAATATTTCTTACCACATCGCCACAGCCGCCGTAAGTTGTTATCATTACATCGTTTACTTGGCGAATTAGGGTTTTGACATCGTCCTTGGTTACAAAATGGAACTGAATTCCCTGTCTTGTGGTAACTCTGAGGGTCTTATTGCCCAATTTGTTGGCCAGGGTGTCTATTGCCGAGTACTGTGCCGGCAGTAGTCTTCCGCCGGGGATTGCCAGGCGGATCATGCATATATGTTCAATATCCAATCCGGTACGTTTGCGATCGGCCCTTACGTCGCGGTTATCCTGACCATATATTCCGTGGAATTTAAGCAGCTGTTCGGATTCACTCGAAAAGTTAGGAAGTGCGTTTGAGAGTTCTTCAATGAGACTCCCCCTCAAGCCGTTGCTACTTTTTTTTATCTGTTCCACTTTTGATTCAGATGATCCGGATTCGAATGCTCCGTTAGTCACTGTCTCCTCCTTTGCTACTGCACTTTGTTCTGAAACTGATTCCCGAGGTGCCCTGCGTTTCGGAGTATTCCTGGATCAGCTTGGCACGTCGGGCGGATAGTTGAGATTAGCCCCGCTTATTTCTGGTATGCGAGGCGCAATATGGCCGCAACTTCCGGTCGTGAGAATTCCGGCGGCAAGTCCTCTCCATTGGCTAATAATTCACGCACTCTGGTGCCGGACAAAGAAATATGGGACTCCGGTCCGTGCGGGCATGTCCTCTTGGAGGCAACCTGACAGCACACTGAACAGTAATAGCTATGTTCAAATTTAAGAATGGATATTCCGAGTTCCTCGGGCACGATTGTTTCGAAGATTTCCTGTGCCGCATAGGTCGAGTAGTAGTTACCCACCCCGGCATGATCTCGCCCCACGATGAAATGGGTGCAGCCATAGTTCTTTCTGGATATAGCGTGCAGAATCGCTTCTTGTGGTCCTGCGTACCGCATGGCTGCGGGATACACCCCAAGAATAGTTCTGTTTTGCGGATAGTATTTTTCAAGCAGTACCGAATATGCAGCCATTCGTACCGGTACTGGAACATCATCTAGTTTGGTCTGCCCAACAAGGGGGTTCAGGAACAGGCCGTCGACTATCTCCAGGGCAATCTTGTGCAGATACTCATGAGCTCTGTGAACCGGGTTGCGCGTCTGGAAGGCAGCTACTGACTTCCAATTCCGCCCTCTAAAGATTCCCCGGGTGTCTGCCGGTGTCAAATATTCCGGGCCCTCATAGGCGCCCGAGACGATGTGGACCATCAACTCTCCGGTAACGGCTAGATCACCGCCGGAGAAAAGAAGCTTGACGCCTGGATGTTCGACAGAGGTCGTGCCGTAGATATGGGATGCTTCCAATTCATGATCAAGCTTGTAAACCTCATCAACTTCCAAAGTTGCCACATGCGCAAAATTGCGGGTCAGATGAATGGTTGTGGTGGTTGTGTCTATCTGGCTCGAGTGAATCTGGAATGTAATGGGTATTGGCCAAAGGGTACCGTCGGCCAAATGCATCGATTCGATGACGGAGTAATAATCCGATTTATTCATGAAGGTTTCCAGTGGCGAATACGCACCTATGGATATCATCTCGAGATCAGCAAATTGGCGGGGAGTTAGTTCTAGCGATACTGATCCGGAGGTTTGATCCGGTTCGACAATCACCTTTTGTTTTAGCTTGCCGCCGTGAGGCGAGATTAAATCCTCGATTGCCATTTTTGATATTTTTCCTTTTGGTTGTGCCCCAATGAAGTAATTTCAAGCGTTAGAAATGCGGTTAAGAACCAAGCATCTTGTCATTTCTGTTTTGTTCCAGGTTTGTTCCAAGATTTTCCCAAAGACCACATTCAGTTCTTCCCTGGCCTGAAAATCGGCCAGAGCGAGGATCGTCACCGGCACGGACTGGTTTCGTGCATGGCCAGCAACCCATTGACATGAATCCATATAAATACAGTGGATGGATTGTCAAATTAGCGATATTGGCGTATTCTTCGAGGTCAGCGCGGGTGAGATTCACCAGCGGATTGATTTGAGCCGGGGACCCGGACTCGAATTCCTTGAGACCAGATCTCCCAATTGCGCTTTCCCTGGTCCTGGCATTTATGAGAGCGGAAGGTTTTACTTCGGATAGATATTGTTCAAGCGGTGCAATCTTGTTTAATTTGCAGCAGCCAAGGGGGTCCGTTTCAAAGAGAGGACCTGTTTCAAGTGTTGGACCGAGCTTTTTGAATCGCATTTGGGTATACCTTGCTTCGAGACTGTCCCAAAAACTAAGCGTTTCGGGAAAATGAAATCCCGTATCAACAAAAATTACATCTCCGGCAAATCCGGCCCTTGCTGAGATATCGAGTAGGACGGTTCCCGAGAGATTCAATCCTGTGGTGATAATCGGATTGTTAAATTCCGCCAGCGCCCATCGGATGGTCTCTTCTGATTTCGCGAGGTTATTTTTAGACATCTATCCCCTCCTTGATCAGCAGTGCAAGGACATCTTCCACTGACCGTGACAGGTCTACACCATCGGTGTCCAAACGAAGGTCTGGTACATCAGGCTTGTCATAGGGGTCGTCTATGCCGGTAAGGTTTCTGATTTCGCCTGACTTTGCCCGCCTATACAGCCCCTTGGTATCGCGTGTCTCCAAGACCGGCAACGGGGCATCTACGAAGATCTCAAATCCGTTCGCAAAGGACTTGATTGCTCTCTCACGCGATTCTTTGTACGGGCTTATGGCTGATACGAGGACAACAATCCCATTATTTGCCAGCAGATTTGCTACCCACGCGAGTCGCTTTACTTGAAGATCGCGGTCATCTTTTGAGAACCCGAGGTCCGGCGAGAGCGCGCATCTCACCTCATCGCCATCTAATAGCTCAACCAGAATGTCTTTGTCCTGTAGCTTATTCTGGACTTCTTTGGCAATAGTGGTTTTCCCGGCCCCGGACAGACCTGTGAACCATAAAACAGGGGCAGTTGCTACCATTTATTTCTCCATTTATTTAATTTCGGGTCTCAAACGCCTGGCAGAGTCAGGAACTATTTTTCGACGATCGATTACGTAAGAGATTGTTTGTGAATGGAGTTATAGGCCAAATATCCTCGTCGGATTGAACCAGAGCGGCGGCCATTCCAGATGATGCCTGATTCTTGTTTTGAAATGAATCAACAACTTCTCCAATGTGATGATTACCTCTTCTAACCTGGTATTCCAATTCATTCCAATCAAAGTCGAAAGTTGATTGTCCAATCGCCTTGAGGCGGTCTCTATTGGATTTAAACGCTTGAAGAACTTCAAGGTCGCGTTGGTCTACCTGGTTGGCGAGACGCGTGCTGAGCCGTGAAGCAAACGCTGGCGATGATCCGTCGGTAGACACAGCAATCTGTACATCGGGACTGACCCGCCGCACCGCCACATTATAGAAAGTTGAAGTTTGCCTCTCATCCAACGTATTTAGCAGGAAGCCAAATTTCCGGGATTTCTTTGCAAGCCATTCATTAGTCGCACTATCCCTATCGGTGGCTATCACCAGAAATACACCCTTTAAATCACGTGTGCGCAGACGTTTTTGGAATGAAAAGTTCGCTCCACACAGTTGGAGTTCCGGTGACCTCTTTGCCGTTGACACAAGTCTTACTTTTGCGCCGTTTAGGGATAGCATCTCAGAACGGTAAACAGCTTCCCGACCGGATCCAACGACCAGAACTGGCTTATCTGCGAGTCTGAGTGAGACAATCATGGCTGTGACTTTGATACATCCGCGAAGGTTTTTAGAGGACTGTTGGCAGGGTGCATAAAAGTCGTCAAACCTTGCGCTGAAAATTCGTCCGCTAACTCTGAAATTGGCATATTTGCTCCCCTGTCCCGCTTTCTAGTGACACTATATATGCTCACTATATGAATCCTGACTAATCTGATCAGAATTTAAGGGAATTGCTTAAAGTGGTTATTCAACCGACGGCAGGGTTGGCGGAAACTTGTCCGCGGGCGGTGAATATTAATCCCGATACGGAGGGGGGTCCGTAACATTGAGGCATGGAACCTGCACGACGATTGCCGACAATGTTTGGATTAGCATCTTTGGTAACGGACAGTCAACAATAAAGTGCAGGGAACACTGGGAGGCCCTAGACGGTTAGAGATGCACGGTCTAGGATAAAAATTGGCTATGTGCCCACTATCTGGCTTTTGATACCTTCGCGCTCGGGCTAATCGGGTCAGCACCTCAACTGCACTCGACATTTATTGCCCATTTGTGCCTTTAGGGGGCCTTTCCAAACTCTTTGGGAATTCTATCTAGATCATTCCATGGAATGTCAGGTGGAAAAGTTGTACGAACGCGAAAGCCAAAACTCCGGTAACCAGAGTTGCAATGATTGCAAATGCCGTGCGTTTCGGTATGCTTTTCAGATCTTTGTTCACCATTACGTAAATGAAGGTCAAGAGCGGAATCCCGATTTTAAATCCAAGCACCAATGATGCGCCCGCAGTACCTAGAAACCAAAGGAGGCCGATGAGCTCTCGGAAATTTTGGTGCCGCCTGTCCGTTTTGGTTTCAGGTTCGGAGCTGTGCTCCATCCTGGTTAGGATCGAGACAGGGGAAGTCCCGTTTTCGTCCGTCCCATCTTGCCCGTCCTCTCTAGCGGGGGTTATGCTATCTGACTCTAACGATAGATCGGATATGTTACCGCGCCTAGATCCGAGCCAGGCAGGAAAGTCTATTGCCAGTCTGTAGAGGGAAGCGACAGCTGCAAGGATTCCTATCACTACCGGAATTTGACCAGCCTGAGAGGGATAGCCCATTCCAACTATGAAATATGTGATAGAAAATAATGCCATGACAGCATCGAACAGCCATTCCATTAGAGGGTGCTTTGCTGCCTGGCGCGCTAGTTCCGTCTTGTTTTTATGCCAACGCCTACCGGCAGAAATTACAAGATAAACGGCAATTAACAAGAACACATCCGCCAACGGGCTTTTGGTAACGAAATTCCAGCCATACAGTGAATAGGTAAGGTGTACGTTGTCGTCAAATGTGCCGCCAAGCACCAGCCCAATAGCAGCGGCAGCCACCGAATATCCCAGATCCCTTACGACAACGCCTAGGATGCTAAAGATAACCAGCAGGTAGATGCCCATAGTGGTGTTTACGTCAGCAAAACTGCCGAGAACTGCCATCGTAATGATGAAAGGAAACATATAAGGTCCCTTGATTCCAGTGATTCGCGACAGCTGCGGGGCAAGCAGAAGACCCAGCACACAGGAAAGCAAACCGGCGATAGCCATTACCCACATCATCGAATAAGGGAGCGAAGGGGACCCTTTAAGGAGTGTTGGACCGGGTTCAAGACCAAGAATTGTCAGAGCGGCTATGAAGATCACCATCCCAAGTCCAGATGGAAGTCCCAAAGCCACCGCTGGAATGATGGAGCCCACTTCTTTGGAAAGCGAAGAGCCCTCTGCAGACATAAGGCCCTCCGGAACTCCGGTGCCGAACTCGTCTCTCCGCTTTGAAACTCTTTGTCCAACACCGTAGGAAATAAAGTTTGCCGTGAACCCGCCGATTCCAGGTATTAGACCAAGCAAGGTCGCAATAATTGCAGATCTGGCGACGTGGTGCCACTTTCTGAAGGTTTCAGCTATACCATTTCGAACCTGCGCATGGAAACCTTTCCCCAGCTGTGCCTGGTCGAAGGTAGCCACAGGCTTTTGGGATCCGTACATCTTAACCATCTGGGTGATGGCAAAGACACCAAGAGCAAATGGAACCACCCCGATTCCGCTATAAAGTGTCGGCATTCCCATGGTGAACCTCTCAACCCCTGTAACTGGATCGGATCCCACGAAAGAGAGCATCAAGCCCAAAAGGCCGGAAATGAAAACCTTGGAAAGTGGTATATTCCCTGTTTGGGCAATTAAAACAATTGCCAGGATGATGATTGCCATATATTCCGGCGGTTTAAATACCGTGGCCAATGGACCAGCAAGTTGAATCAACCCGACGAAGATTATGCAGGCAATCCAACCCCCCATCCAGGTTGAAGTAGCAGATATGGCGAGCGCCTTGCCTGCCTCACCCCGCTTCGCCATTGGAAAACCATCCAATGTTGTAGGGAATGACTCGGGAGCACCTGGCGAGTTGAGAACTATAGCCGTAATAGAAGCGGCGAAATAGACGCCTGATTGGGTTGCCAGCATCATCGAGACAGTCTGGAGGACAGTCATATGATAAACGAAAGGCAACATAAGTGTAAGTACCAGAACTACGCCGAGTCCTGGAAGCATTCCCACAAACATTCCGATTGCCATGCCGAAAAAGAGAAGAAGCAATATCGAAGGAGAGCCGAGGTTGGTCAATCCGGTGAACAAATGTGAGATCATCTAGTGATTCCCCCTGGTGTTTGGTTGGTCAATTCTAATATGTGTTGCGCCCGCAGAAGTTCGAGGTGGCGATGGCTTGCTATTTCTGTCAATTAAGCTCTTATAAAGCCTGAGGAGTTTTTCCGGCAGTGAGTTCACGCTTTCTAAGAGTTCGACCTGAACTGATTTAAATTCAGAAATGTATTCTTCTCCGCTGGGGTCGACGGTCAGCACGTACGGTTCAATGCCAGCCCCAATCAGTTCCGACAGCGCTTTGTCACTGTCTGCCAGCGCATACGACTGGGATTCTCCTTCTCCATAGGTTGTTCCGTAATCGATGTCAAAGGGCCGACCATCAGTAAGGACAATTAATACTTTTGTCTCCGACTGCAATCTCGATAACACTGTTCCGCAATGTCTAATCGCAGCTCCAAGCCGAGTTGCGTGTACTGGTTTCATAGCGGCTGCCCTGGATACCACAATTCCGGACAGAGGCTCATTGAATCCCTTGATTTTGCCAAGTGTTACGTGTTCTCTCCCGGTGCCTGAAAATGACCAAACACTGAAAGCGTCGCCGACTGCATCTAGAGCACTGGCGCAGAGAAGAGAGCTGATCACCTCAATATCAAGTATCCGTGGTGGCCGCAGCTTTGCTATGGGAGAGATTTCCAAAGGCAGTGCAGATTCGATTGGTTCGGCAACCTCGACCCGTTCCGCAGTTGATGCACTGATGTCTACAAGCAAAAGGACTGCAACATCCCTTCTGTTTCGCCTCAGATCCTGATATACCGAATCGTGGATTCCGCTGCCCGTGCGAAGGTCGATCAAGGCGTCCACGGCTGCGTCATAATCGATGTCAGTGCCGTTGTCAGTCCGTCTTTCCAGGGCAAACGACTGTGACGGCGGAATATTCATCACCTTGCGCAGTCGTCGCAGCTCCTTCGAATATCTGATCTGTAGCGAGCTTCTTTCTACGGCTCCACCAGCACCGGGCTGACTTTGGACAACCCTGCACCAGTTGTTTCTGTACCGCCCTAAATACTTGTCCCATTCAGGGTAGAGAAATGTGTTTGATCCGTAGTGTTTAAGCTCGCCTTCCTCGTGATGATGCAAATGTCTGGATACGTCATGGTGATCATGAGGCAGCGGTTCCGGTGGTCCGGAAATGGTGCTCTTGGTAGTTAACGTCGCCGTGTCGTCATCTGTCCCAAGACTGTTGTGCAACCGATACAACGCCTGATGGTCAGGTCCGGATGCTGGAGGCGCCTTTATGAAAAAAGCTTCCAGAGATCCACGGTACCCGATTGCAGGCAATGACAAATGCAGAACATCGTCACCCTCTAACCGGACGCGTCCACCTTCGGGCCATTGAGCCGGCCAAAAGTTGAAGTCCGTGCCGGGCGAATCTGGCACAATCGTCTGCATTTGTGATCCGTCAACAACTCCAAGATTAGGAAGAGGACTGATAATCCCATAAAGCTGAACGGTTGCGTCCGCAGCATCTTCGACGGTTGTCCCGCCCGTACCAATGTGATCCATGATGGCGCAAATATCGCGGGCTACCTGGGCTATTGCGCTGGGAGCTTGATTGAAAGAGGGGACCATACTCCTTCGGAGAAGGAACTCTGCAGCCGCTGCACGGGGAGGAAGTTGACCCCAATCTGGTCTGAGTTGAAGCTCTGAGGCAACTGCCAACTTCAGTGGAATATCTAGGCCAGGATATATCAGCGGCAGACATGCGTCAATCCTTGCATCCTCAACTAACTCAAACACAAGTTGTGCCAAGGGCACGTCAGAGAATGTAGCAAAAAAGACTTCCAAATCACTCGCATGCTCAGCGCTCTGGGATAACACCTCACGCATACCAAATCGGCGAATTTTTTCGATGTTGAAATTGTAGGTGCCTAGGCGGAGGTGCAATGCGCGATGGGCCAAGGCCAATCGGTAGAACATCCGCTTTGAGGTCATGGTTGTAGTTCGTGGAAGTCGTATCGTGGTCGGAGTGTCCGGGTAGTGGGCTTTATCCTCAACTGCGTACTGTTCGATGGTCACGTCCCTCTGGCAAAGCGCTTTGAAATAAAGCTCGAAGGAACGGTTTTGTACCTCATCGCCCTCGGATCCATGATTAATCGAATTGGCGAGGTTTCTCATCAACCGTCACTATCACCAAAATATGCAGTTATTACCTCTACTATGGCTTGACGGGATATAGGGTCGTCGGTGACGATGTCGGCGATTGCTGAAACGCTTGCCCGTTGCGGTGTAACTCCTCTTGAAATCAGCCGTGAGGTATAGACGAGTAATCTTGTGCTTGGCCCCTCAATCAAATAGTCCTGGTTAAGATTCCGTAGGTTTGCTGCTAACAGGCTTAAGCGTTCTGCTATCTCAGAGTTCGCTCCACCCTCACGTATCAAGATCTCTCTTTCAAGTTCCGGTGTGGGATAGTTGAAATCTATGGCAACAAACCTCTGTCGCGTTGAATGCTTGAGGTCCTTGATACTTGTCTGATAGCCGGGGTTGTAGGAGATAACCAGAAGGAAGGAGGGGTGTGCCTCAATTACGGTGTCAAGCTTGGCAATCGGAAGGAACCGGCGGTGGTCAGTCAATGAGTGGACCACTACCATCACGTCTTTGCGTGCCTCCACTACTTCATCCAGGTAACAGATTCCACCGTTTCTAACTGAATTGGTTAGTGGGCCATCCACCCAGCGGGTTCCATCTTTCTCAAGCAGGAAACGTCCTAGCAGGTCGGAGGCAGTTAGATCTTCCTGGCAGCTGACGGTGGTGAGGTTAACGGTCCCTTCTTGGCCGGTATTGGACAGCCGTGAAGCCATGTACTCGAGAAAGCGTGTCTTTCCAGTTCCGGTTGGCCCCTTCAACAAGACGGGTGTTCTATCTGAATAAGCCGCTTCAAAAAGCGAGACCTCGTCGCTTACCGGAAGATAGAACGGCTCTTCTGGACTAGTTCTGGCAGTTTCGCCGATTTCGCTTGGTTGTCCCATTAGTTTCGGTCATCCGTATTTGTTGCGAATTCACCGTTTTGGTCACGCGCAATCCAGGAAATTGGATCGCTTGCGTAATCCTTGAAATAGTCACCGGGATAGTTGATTCCCGGGACTGCCGGTATCCAGTCATATTCCAAGAGACTGGTGTTGCCCAAGGTCAAAGCCATCCTGACAACATCAGGTTCGTCCAATATTTTTAATCGGCCCTTGTCAATCAGGGTATACCACTCGCCCGTACTGCGCTTTTTGATCTTGTAAGTTGCGAATACGTTATGCACGTGGGGAAAGTGCATTGTCGGAAGGTGGTTCTCTTTGGCGTACTTTAGAAAGGTTTGATCCCAGTGTTCTGCTCCGAACCCAAAGTGTATGACTCCTGCCTGGGCCCGCTCTGGAAGATTTGTCCATGAATCGTTGTAGTTCCAAAGTGTCTCAATCTGGCGGTAGCTCTTGGGGTTGGTCCCAATCGAGGCGTCATTGAAATAGTGCCAGCCGGGGTACGGAAATCCTGGATAGTGGAAATCTTTATACTTTTCGACGACCTCTCTCCAGAGCTCACCATAACGGCCACCTCCAACTATTTTCTTTATTTGGCCTGTTTCGATGTGAACCTCGATGTGGGGGAAATATCCGGTGTGATTGCTAACCCCGGCAACTACCCCGTTAAGGGTTTTGTATAAAGAGTCGGCCTGTTGAATGAATGTCTCAACCGGATGGCCAAAACGAATTCCTTGAATAGTCGATCCGATGATGTGACCTGATTGGAAGGCTCCCTGGATCCAAAGAGCAGCTTGTTCTTCGGTTACCTGCCAACCAATATCTGTCCCCTCGGGACTCGTTATTCGGATTTCAGCGGCGTCCCGAAAGGTTTCAACCACCTTTAGGTCAACCGTTCGCCATATTTCATCAGGATAACTGTTTGCTCTTGATATGAAGTCTTCGTACGTCGCATACATCCAGTTATTTCGAACCCGTTGTCCTGCGGCGCGTTTCCAATGGCGCCGCCCTGCCTCTCCGGCTAAAACCGCAGTATAACCAGGCCGGTCCTCGAGGTAATTCTTTAGAGTTGCAGCGGCAACGTTGAACTCCACTCCGCTTTCGACCATAGGAGGCAGACGGTCGGTAATTTCGCGCCATCCCTCCGCGGCACTATATGTTTTCACCTCCATGCCGAGGTCTGTTACATCAATCCTGTCTACACTTTGGGCCCCTTCTTCGAGCAGTGCACGACGAACAGCCTCGTAGACAACTTCATTTTGGTGAGGGTAAGTGATGATAAGAATCTTGTCCCCTGGAATTGTCGGACCCAGTGCCGCACGCCCATAACGGCGTCTGGCCACAGACCTTGCCAATGGCATCAACTCCTCGACATCCGTGCACCGCTCCTGACGAAGATAGAACGGGTGACGAGGTGCCGGATATGACATTCCCGATAGTGGTTCGGGTATTCCGGGTGCAAACTCGGAAAGTTTACGTTCATTCGGTACTGACATTGCTTCCTGTCTCTCACTCGATGTGTTATTGGTTTGCCAGAAATTTTGCGGTTAGCAGGACTTTATCAAGTTGGCATAGCTGAAATTGTTATCCACCAAAGAGCTGAGCGGTAGACATGATTTGGCCCGATCTATTTAGCATTCGGAAACCAGTCCGAACGGACGCGTTAAAAGAAGTGCTCCCACTCATTTGCCGTTTAATGCAAGGCGGGTGAAAACCGACCTTATTACGAAACAAGTCCATTACCCCCACATCGTTCCTAGGACTGAGGTGTTTCAACTTTAAGGTGCAGGTTTGTATGAATCGCACCAGAAGTCCCATAAATTTATCCGACCATTATACCTAGGTCACATAATGAGTCAAGGTAAGTGATGGAATTACACGGTATTTCTCAGAGTCAGAAAGCGCAAGCACCTGCACAATTATATTGCTAATTGCTGTTTTAGCATCGGAGTTATTACCTGGTGGATTCCCGGGATTTTACGGTATCCAAATTAGCTGTGGTCTGTCGCTTATTGTTTAGGATCATCGTGCGGTGTGAACATGTACAACGGCTACTTTGCCCCCAAGTGCCTGGTCTAATCCAGATTTAATTGCGCTGGAAAGCTCACTTGGGTCATCGATGGGACCTGTCGCCCAACAGCCGTATGACCTGGCCAGTCCGGCTATATCGATTTGTGGATCGCTGATTCTCATCCCGATCCACGAGTTTTCTTTAGGACGTCCACGCCGATTTGCCACACGGACCTGGTGGGGCTCATCGTTGTAGAATGAATTATTGTCGTTTATCACCATCAACATCGGTATTCCATAATGCACACCGGTCCAAAGGGCTGAAGATGCCATTAGAAAATCCCCGTCTCCAATTATGCCAACTCCAAGTTTGCCGTTCTCCATCGCGGCAAGAGCTCCCCCGACCATTGCTCCTGGACCGTATCCAACTCCGCCACCTCCGGAATCACCCAAATATTGGCCGGCGCCCGTGAATTTCCATATACTCTCCGGCCAACTGCGGGTATTACGCAATAAAAGGAGCCAATCGATATCCTTTGTCGCCTGCCATAGCTCTGAAACAAGCCTTACCTGCGATATTGGCCGGTCATCCCAGTGTTCTTTGATTTCATGTTCCTGGGTGGATTTGGCACCTGCTAACCGCCGTGCAATTACAGTTCTTCTTTGTGAGGCTTGCTTTGGGTCTGCAATTGGTTTAATTGCCTGAATCAGTTCCTTGAGGCCATATATCGGATCGGAAAGCAAGTGAATGTCGCGTGGTCTTGTAATCGCCGACGAGTTGCTCCACGATTTGGCGCCGGTATCTCCGATAGATAAATCGATAATATTGACCTTGTTTCCTGTGCCAGCGTATCCCGGTTTTGATCTTTTGATCAAAGATGGTAGGTCTACCACATCGACAGAGAGAATTGTGTCTGCCTCAGAGATAATGCTTGGGTCGAGATTGCAATTGCCCGGATGATCCGTCGGGAATGCCACGGTATTGCGGTCATCGAGATAAGCGGCTCCAAGAAGGTCTACCAGTTCTAGAAGCAGTGGTGTCACCTCTGCGTTACGGCCCACCCTTCCTCCGATTATCAATGGCAGCCTGGAGTTGTAAAGCATCTCGGCAGCGTTGCGTATAGTCCTTGAGTTTGGGGCTATCGGCGGATCCGGCTGAAATAGTTTAATTTCCAGCGAAGGTACTGACTCTTCGTTCACCTCTTCTTCCTGAAGGGCGCAGTCTAATGATATATAGGTTGGTCCATACGGAGCAGAATTAGCAACCTGATGGGCCCTTATGACACTGTATACGAATGCAGAAGACGGGCTTGGCTCGTCGTCCCATTTAACATAAGAACGGATTAGTTCAGCCTGGGTATCTGCTGAGTGGATCCAATCGATTGGACGTCGACTAAAGCGGTCCCGGGGTCCACTTCCTCCAAGAATTACCATCGGAACCTGATCCAGGAATGCGTCGTAAACTGCCATCGACGCATGCATCAGACCTACCAGGTCGTGAATTGCGGCTGCCGCATGACCTCCACCACCCTTGGCATAGCCGTGCGCAACGGCAATCGCAACCTCCTCATGGAGGCACAGCAGGATCTTGGGATCTTTATTTCCGTGATAGTTTACAATCGAGTCGTGGAGTCCTCTGAAACTTGACCCGGGATTGATGGCAATATAGCGGTACCCTAAATTCCCAAGCAAATCCACCACCGCATCTGAGCCATGTGTTGGTGTCAGTTTGATTGATTCCAGGCCGGCCGGATTCTCAACCTCACTTATTTTTGTTGGCATATCTGTCGATATGCCAGAGTTCGTCTCTATCATTTAGCCTTCACTCCCCCATTAGAGAATTTTCTAGACTGAAGTCGCTATAAAAAGATCTTCAGATCGAAGTTTCCCAGGATTTAATGCCAGTTCTTTTCTGCCAGATAGTGCTTTAAGTGGTAGCCGACGAAGCTGGCGACCGTCCCAACCAGCACAAGCCTCGGCAAGCTGGCGGTGCAATACCGTATTGCTTGCGAGCTCGCCGATGTCAGTCCAAATTCCTGCAAGTTCATTAAGCGAAAGTGCAATGATTTTGGCAGATGTTTCCGGATCGGGAATTGTCAGCGGCAGTACCAGATCCGCGCGCGATGTAAAGGCCTCATCGATTGCGCTGGCAAAGTTGGTAGTCGCCACTACCAGGACATTAGGACATCGTTTCATCAGCCTGTCCATGCCTTCGAGCACGGCGTCACTGGCCCGGTGAACATCAATTGGGTTAGCTTCAAACGAGGCAGACGATCGTCGAACGGCAAAACTTTCTACTTCGTCGATTATCACAACAACATGGGGAAACCGCAGTGATAGCTCTGGAAGAGAGTTGTCGAGTAGTCTGGCCACATTACGTTGGCTCTCGCCCAGCATCTCACTTGGAAGCGTGTGGGGGTTTACCTCCACCAGGCAGGTGTCACCTTTGTCGGCCAGCTCTAAAGCGACAATTTCGGCAAGACCTGCTGCCAGAGTGGTTTTACCAGTGCCGGGTGGACCGGTTAAGATTACCAACCTTTGCAGGGCACCCGGCAGGGCGTAAAACTCCTTTTCATGAGCCAGTGCCAATAGCGCATGTGACAATAGCCTGGATTTGATCGTCTCGTCTACGATTATCCTGTCCCAGCTCCGAGTACCTCCCTCGTCTGGAAGTACTCGCAGAGACGAGACTCCATGTATAGGCGAAGTATGGTTGTGGTGGTCTATGGCCAAGTTGGCCGCCTGACTTCGGGCCACACGATGGTGCTTAGATCACCGGCTTGGGCATTTCTGATGTGGTCGGGCGGCTCCTCGAACAATACTAATGGATCACAAAGCGCTCTCATTGTTTCCAAAACACTGTCGAACATGTGTATTCTGACGACCTTTGCTGTGTTGTCCGGATCATCATTGATGTGCTGATGCCACAGAAAATGGTCAACGATTATTAAATCGCCCTTCTTCCAGGGATGATTTTCGCCCTGGTCCGGCTCCGTTCCCAGGAATGAGTGGCCCGTACCCTCAACCACGTATAACCACGCCTCACCTGGATGGCGGTGCATTGACTGGGCACGGCCGGGCCCAATTTCAAACATTGCCATGGTTATACCTGATGCCTGGTATCCGGTGGCCCTGTCGAGAAGAAAGGTGGTACGGGTTCCGCGAGGTGTTTGGAGGAATTCAAGCTCATCCCAGCTGGTGTGGAGACGTCCGCTGCGACGTGCCCCTTGCTCAGCAGCCAACCGACGAATTCTTCTGGCATATGGATCGTTGCCGGAGATCCCGTCGCTATATGGCGGGCGTGGAGGTAACTCAGAGAATGCTGTGTCCCCTGCATCCTCAAGAATCGCAAATCCAAGAATCTCCATGAACGGTTCGCTCGAGAAACTCATGTAGCGAGCAATGCTTTCCGATTCATTTCCGTGTCTGTGCCAGGCCCAGGCGGGAAGATGCAAGCAGTCTCCCGGACCCCAGTTAATGCGAGTTCCATCGACTTCAGTCCATCCAGAGCCAGCCACGCAAAACATCATGGCATCCCATGAGTGACGATGAACCGAAGACGTAATACCAGGAGGTATCTCGTGAGCTGCACCATCCATGGTTCGCGTCGGCTTGTCAGCGTCCGGCCCGATATAGGCACCAGATACCAGGCCCCGTGCGGTGGGATGCATCTCGACGTCTTCAAGCTTTATTACAGTCCGCTGGTTATTGCGCCAATCTTCGATGAACTGTGCCCGGCGTTTTTTTTGAACTTCGTAGTGGCTCGTCGAAGTTCTCGTCACATTGGTCATTAAATGTTCCCCTTTATAAATTTCCAACCACTCGCGTCGCAACCACGAACGATCACGGTATCATCAATGATTAGCTGAGCAAATCCGTGATGGCCTGTCCCAGGGACCGATGGTACCACGACGCAATTCAGGCTAACGGGCCAGGTTCGTGTCGGTTTATTAATCTAATTGTCATACCTATGAAATGGTGTGTCAAGTTATCATATTAAATAAATCCGGTTGCTCCATTGTTACTGCCTTATTTCTGCGTGAGTTCACATGGTCGAATATTAACCGGTGTGCTTCAGGCACATTCACGTCACGGATGGCTACCGTGAAGGACCGCTTGAACTAGACCAATAAGATAGCAAATGCCACAACTCAGCATTTGTGAGTGACAGATGTTGATCCAAGTGCTAAAAATATTAAGGGTAAGGGCTGCACGACCTAGGTTGCTTGATTTGTGAGTGATGTTAGCCGGTCAGCTAATGATGTAGGGGAGTGAACATGGACAACAAGAATAATCCGGTGTCATCCAATCCTGATCATGGTATGAGCCAAATGTTCAGTCCAATTACTACCGTTCGGATCTCGTCAATCATAGTTGACCGTATTCGGGCGTTGATAAGGGAAGGCAAACTTAATCCGGGTGATCGACTTCCGACCGAGAGAGAGCTCTGCAGCTCCTTTGGGATTGGCAGAGCTACGGTCCGTGACGCGCTTCGCATCCTGGAAACGATTGGCCTGGTTGAAGTACGGGTTGGCTCACGCGGAGGTGCATTCGTAAAAGCACCAAGTTCATTACAAATCGGCGCGGGTCTCAATGATATGCTGGCAGCAGCAGCGATATCAGCCGCCGAGGTGCGTGAAGCACGTCTTACATTTGAGCTCGGTCTAATCGACCTTGTATGCGAGCGTGTTACCGATGAGGACATTGCGGTTCTTGAAGATATCTGCGCAAGATCAAAGACAGCGATTGAAGAGGATAATTATACGCTCAACTTGTCGCTGGACTTTCATACTGCCCTGGCTCACAGTGCACATAACAGGGCTCTTGACCTGATTATCGAGACATTCCAGATTTCTTTGGAAATGTTCGAGCGCCCGGTCAAGCAAGGAGAACCGAACCCTGAGATGCGTGGTGTGCATGAGCATTACGATATTCTTGAGGCGATTAAAGCCAGAAACTCTACCATGGCAAAAGCGATTATGGAACTCCACCGAAGCAGGACTCCAAAGCACTTGAGATTGATTGCTTAGACTTCAAGGTGCTATCTAAGCCATCAACCTCATAGGCGCTTCGAGCTCTAGTTGCCTGAAGAGAGCTTAAGTGATCGGTAAGCAAATACCTTGGACATCTCGGTTTTATAATCGGCAGTACCCCGCTCGTCATCCTGAGGATCTATCGCTTCACTTACGAGCGATGCCGCTCTGCGTAAAGCTTGATCATCGCCAGTCGTTCCTACCAGTGAATTAGCAGCTTCAGTGGCAATCATTGGAACTGCCCCCACTCCGCATAGGACAATTTGAGCTGACACAACCGTCTTCATGTCGCTGGCGACGGTCAAGGATGAGCCAACTCCCACAGTCGGGTAATCGCCCTCTGAGGTTGGTGTATAACGAATATATGCCGAACTCCGGTTATCACTAATTGGAATGATTACTTCAGTAATGAGTTCATCAGGTTCAAGAACTGTCTCGAGAAATCCTTCGTAAAATTCAGAAAGACTCACCTCTCTTGACGATGAAGCACTTTTAATTGATATCGTGGCGTTAACTGCAATAAGCGATGGCGGGATATCCTGGCGCGGATCAGCATGTGCGAGCGCTCCGCCTAGAGTCGCCATTGCACGTACTCTGGCATTTCCGATAACCGAAGCCGCGGCGCAAAGTCCCGGTAGAAGTCCTGCAAGTCTGGAATGCCCGGCAATCTCTGCGACCGATGTCATTGCCCCTATTCTCACCTCGGACTGAGTTATTGAGATACCCTTGAGTTCGGCAATGTTACCAAGCCAAATCACTCTGGAAGGTTCAATCAGGCGGTTCTTGTACAACAGCGCAGTCGCAGTGCCCCCGCCAAGGAAAATCGAATCCTCTCGTCCGATCCCCTGAAGAGCTTCGGCAACCGTGGAAGGGATCATGAATTCTGTATCAGTTGATTGCAACGTGGTCCTCCACTGCGCTAAGTATGGTCTGGTAGCCTGTGCACCGACAAAGGTTGCCCGCCATATATTTCTTAATTTCCTCCGGAGTATTGGCCCCGACTGAGTCAATTGCAGCTGCAGCCACTATTTGGCCCGGTGTGCAAATACCACACTGCATTCCTTCGTTCTCCACAAATGAATCAATAAGTTCGGGCATCTTCTCGGCAAGGCCCTCTATGGTCCAGACATCCTTCTCGGAAAGGGTCCCCACGAGACAAATGCACGAACTAACGGGAGATCCGTTCACCATTATCGTGCAAGCGCCGCACACTCCTACGCCGCATCCTTCTTTTGTGCCGGTGAGGGAAAGTCCTCTGATCACGTCCAGGGCTAGTGACATCGGGTCGACATCAAGCTCTATGCCCTTTCCATTCAAGCTAAAACTGATTTTCACTTTGCGCTACCTTCCTTCATTGCCCAATATATAGCTTCAGCTTTTAGCGGAAGACTCCTCACTCGCACTCCCGTAGCATCTGCAACCGCGTTTGCTATAGCCGCACCAGTCGGGCAGTTAGTTAATTCGCCAACCGCCTTGATATTGTTGGGCCCGACCCCTTGACCTCCGCGCAGCAGTGCCGTGGTCAGCTGGGGGACATCTGCCGAATTTGGAATCTTGAATTCACCCATTGTAAGTGCCCAGACTCTGCCGTCATCTTCAAGCAAATCTTCCATAACCGCGAAACCAAGACCCATCACTGCTCCACCGTCAATCTGCATCTGATGGGCTTTTTGGTTAACAATTTCAGCCACATCCACGGCGGATATGATCTCAAGCACTTTAAGCTCCCCGGTCTCCGGGTCGACTGCCACCCGGGCCAACTGAGCGGAGTAGGCACCGCTGTCACCGTCGGAACCCTCGTCAGTGGTTATCTCGACCAGGTCCTCATCGGCTGACATCTGTTTCCAGAGTTTGATTGCTTCTGCTACCGCCACGGTAACTCCAAGGCTCACCCTACTGCCGCCGACTCCAGCGTCGGTAGGAAGAAATGAGGTTGAAACTTGTTTCACCTCGATCTTGTCGGACTCTATTCCCAAACCGCTGCGTATCATTTCTCTTACGACAGTCTGTCCCCCGGCCCCATTTTCTGGAATCGGGACCTCGGCAATGATCTTCCCACCATCTCCTTTGCGGAGTCTCAAACTGGTCTTTGGAACTGCTGCCATACTTCTCGCGTATACGCCGATGCCTTCGCCGTACAGCCATCCCTTTGGTACCTTGAGGTTGTTTGGCTGTGAAGTCGCCAGTGCGAGTACCTCTTTTCCTCGGTACTCCAACCAGGTGTCCCCATAAGGATTCACATCCCCTGCGCTAAGAAGATTTAGTTCACGAATCTTAATCGGTCCAATTCCGGATCTGCGTCCCAATTCATCCAGCGCGGATTCAAATGCAAATGCGGCTTGAGGCGAACCGGGCGCCCTCATATGACCCTTGGGTTGGTTATTTGTGTAAACAATCTTTGACTCGACATAGAAGTCGGGAATGCGATAAGCGATTGCGGCGTCGGATATGCCGTGAAGATTTACCGTGAGAACTGGCTTAAAGCCGGCATAGGCACCGCCGTCTAAGAGAGCCTCCACGATTCCGCCGACCAATTTTCCGTCACCGTCGATACCCAACCGTACGCGAATCTCCGAGCCATGTCGCCCGTCAGTCGAAAGCAAATCCTCGCCATAGCGGAGGACCATCTTTATTGGCCGACCCATTAAGATCGATAAAGCCGTGCACAGCGGTACTTCCCCGGGAGCGCCCTTGCCTCCAAAATCACCGCCAAGAATTATTGGCATAACTTCGACCTTCTTGGGGTCGAGGGCAAATACCGTTGCTAATATGTCTCGCAGTCGGTAGGGACTTTTGTTTGTGGCCCATACCTTCAGGCTTCCGTCGCTATGATAATCGACTACACAAGCCTGAGGCTCTATGTAGCCCTGATGATCTCCGGGAGTCGTGTAAACCTCATCTACGATGTGAACGGCGTTTCTTAGAGCTGCTTCCGCCGCCTCGCGCGAACCGTGGGTTTCGAATGACTGGATATTAGGACCTGATTCCTTTGTAACTGCAGCGCCTCTATATTCCCACGCCTTATCATGCAAAAGAGGTGCTCCGGATTGGAGTGCTTCGTGAGCAGTGGTAACTGCTGGAAGTTCTTTATAATCGACCTCTATGAGTTCTGCGGCCGCCTCGGCTATTTCGCGGGAAACTGCCACTACCGCGGCAATCGGGTCACCTACGCGGCGGACCCTGTCACTGGCCAAGATCGGGACATCGAATACCCTTCTGCCGTATAAATTCGAACTGCAGGGAAGGTCCTTTGCGGTAAATACCCCCAGAACCCCGTCTAACTTTTCAGCCACAGTAGTGTCGATATTCCCAATCATTGCTGACGGAAAATCACTTCTGTTCACAGCTGCATAAGCCATTCCCTCAAGTACAATATCGGCAGTGTACTTAGCTGTACCCGTGGCCTTTGCTTCTGCGTCAATCCGACCTTCTGACATATTCCACCCTCTGTTTTACCGATTACCTATTTATCCGCTACAAAATTATTCAGGTGCGACTCGCAACGTTACCCCATGTGACAACTATTATTACGAGCCGACTCCAGGTGAGAGGTACCCAACTGGCCGGAACAAAAAGTTCTACAAAGCTAGCCGTTCCTCCGCAACCCCACCACAGTATCAGACTGTAATTGTCCACGGTCAACGATTGGCTTTGAAGCTAATATCCTAATGTCAATTTTCGCTACCTGCCAGAACTCTCTTAAGCTTTGTTTCGAAAAAACGTCTCCGAGACCCAACATCACTTAGGTTCATTGACCAATATATCGCGCTGGATGCCCGACTCGAATCTATATCGAGCTGTCCTCTGCGGCTTAATTCATTATCCAAAACGGTAACAATCTGATAGCTACGATTTCACGGTTTAGTTAAATGCACAGGCGCAAAGCAACTCAGTGCTTTACGCCTGTGAAATGACTGCCTAACAAGCAAAGTAGCGAAACTCTTTGCTCAAACCTGCTTATTAGCTTCCGTTCACATACG
>JABEUP010000084.1 GCA_013044365.1 Acidimicrobiaceae bacterium | reverse complement strand
TGTCCCGAATCCAATCTTTAAATCAACTATTGTAGTCCCGGCTAAGAAAGTGGATTTATGCTTTCATTTTTGTGAAGCCAAAGTTGATCAATCCGAATTCGATTTCACCTGACTCTCTGATTGAGCTTGTTGCCGCGGAGTTGCGCTCCGGCATGGTGGTAGCCCTCGCCACGGATACGGTCTTTGGTCTTATCGGATGTGTCGCGAACTGTGCCGCTCTGGAGTCGATCATATCCATAAAGGGTCGCGACCGAAGTGCTCCAATGCCGGTAATTATCGGAGATCGCTCCCAGCTGAGCCAGTTGGTTCTAACGGACGTTTCCAACGATCCGAACCTTTCGCGCATTGTGGATAGGTTTTGGCCAGGGCCGTTAACCGTAATTTTGCCAGTTCGGAAGCAATCTGTCTGTGAGCGATTTTTTCCCGGCAGCACTGTCGGAATACGTTTTCCAAATGATTCACGATTGCAGGCTATAGCAATGAGAGCTGGTCCGGTTGTCGCCACAAGCGCAAATCAGCACGGGAGGCCAGTCCTTACATGCGGCCAGGATGTCATGGAAATACTGGGGTCGGACGCTAATGAAATGGGCCTAAGCCTGGTAGTGGACGAAAACGCCAAATCGGAACTTGCTTCGACGGTTATCGAAGTTTCAAGCACGGACTTGCATGTTCTACGGGAGGGAACAATTTCTGGTCATGCTTTGGCCAAGGTCTTCGGTTTAGCCGAGCAAGAATAGTAGAATTCAAAGAGGCTTTACGACAAGCGAAGAGTTAAGATGTTGTGGCGTTACCACAGGAAGGCCGCGTTCTATGTCCGACTACAGCCGCTTTTACCCCCTTACCTCAGTACAGGATCCTGAGTTGGGGACGATACTCGATCTAGAAGTGTGGAGGCAGAGTTCGACACTCCAACTGATAGCCTCAGAAAACTTTACTTCAAAGGCGGTTTTGGAGGCTGCTGGTTCAATCCTCACCAATAAATATGCGGAGGGTTATCCTAAAAAGCGCTACTACGGCGGTAATCAATTCATAGACCGAGTGGAAGAGTTGGCGCGGACGCGCTTAGCGGCTCTTTTCCAGGCAGACCACGCAAATGTCCAGCCTCATGCAGGAGCGAATGCGAACGCGGCAGTATTTCTGGCGCTTCTAAAGCCGGGAGATAAGGTACTGGCAATGAGACTTGATCAGGGTGGTCACTTGACGCACGGATCGCCCGTCAACTTTTCCGGACAGTTCTACAATTTTACCTCCTACGGAGTAACTCCTCCGGGCCCTAACGGAGAGCGGATTGATATGGAAAATCTCTACCAGCTTGCCCGTAGCGAAAAGCCAAAATTGATCATTGTCGGTGCAACTGCTTACACGCGGATCATCGAGATTGAACCACTGAGAAAGATTGCAGATGAGGTCGGTGCATATCTCATGTTTGATGCCGCCCATGTTGCTGGTTTGATAGCTGCGGGTGTCTACCCCTCTCCCGTTGGTTCTTCAAGGACGGGCAAGAATACCGGTGCTGACGTTGTCACCTTTACCACTCACAAGACTATGCGCGGACCAAGGGGAGGTGCGATTCTCTGCACAGAGGAGCTCGCGCCGGCAATTGACAAGGCGGTTTTCCCGGGTTTGCAGGGAGGCCCTCTCGAACATATTATTGCCGCCAAGGCCGTGGCCTTCAAGGAGGCAGCTTCAGACGAGTTTGTCCAGTACCAAAAGGCAGTACTTGTAAATGCCAAGGCGTTGGCTGGAGCGTTAGAGAATCAAGGTTTCAGGCTGGTCTCAAATGGAACTGACTCACACATGATCGTTGTCGATTTGAGAACTTTCGATCCTGAATTGACCGGCAAAGAGGCACAGGAAATTCTTGATCAGTCTGGCATAACTTGTAACCGTAACCAGATTCCTTACGATCCGCGATCCCCGTTCGTGACAAGCGGACTTCGATTTGGGACACCCGCGCAGACTACCGCAGGAATGGGCGATGCTGAAATGGGTTATATTGCTGAGCTAATCGGACGCGTATTGAGAAATCGGACAGATGAGGCTGTGGTCTCCCAGGTGGCGGAAGAGGTGACCTTGTTGTGTTCGAAGTTCCCCCCGCCCTTCATGCAGTAAGTGTCGGTGGCCACTAAGTGAGTGGATACCTAGTCGTACTGGCTGTTTCGGCGTTAGTCTGCTATGCGGCTACATTTCTGAACCGGCGGATTGCCCTTAGAGTAAAGGCCGTTGTCGAGCCTGACGAGCGTCGTGTTCATCAGCAGCCAACAGCCACTATCGGTGGCGTTTCAATGTACGTTGGGTTTCTAGCCGCGCTGGGTGTTGCCTACATGCTTCCCCAGTTCAATAGGCTTTTCAGGGGCAGTTCCGAACTTCTGGGAGTTCTCTTGGCGGCAACCGTGATGTTCATGGTGGGTCTGGTCGACGATTTTCGTGAGGTATCGGCCCCCGCCAAGGTCGCCGGGCAGGTTCTTGCTGCAAGCGTGTTGACATTTTTTGGTGTGACGATGTTTTATTTCAAAGTACCTTTTGCTGGTGTCGTGGTCCTATCGTCTTCGATCACACCACTTTTGACGGCGGTATGGGTTGTCGCAATGGCAAATGCAATCAATCTGATTGACGGTCTCGATGGACTTGCCTCAGGTATCGTCGCCATTGCGGCAGGTTCATTCTTTATTTACTCGAATCGGTTGGTAGACCTTGGGGCATTATCGTCCACCAGTATCGGACCGTTGGTGGCGGTCATTACTGCAGGTGTCTGCATCGGGTTTCTGCCTCATAATTTCCATCCCGCCAAGATTTTTATGGGTGATACCGGGGCATTGTTTCTTGGCCTGCTCATGGCTGCCTCCACGTCGGTTGTGGGAGGTAGAACCACAGATGTATCAGGGGAGACATTTTTCTTCTTTGCGCCCCTGTTTATCCCATTCTTCATTCTTGGCGTGCCAATGGTGGATATGTTATTTGCGATCATCCGTCGAACCGCTAAGAGAACCGGTGTGTCGACTCCCGATAAGCAGCATCTCCACCACAGGTTAATACAGATGGGGCATGGTCATCGGCGCTCGGTGCTAATCCTTTGGGCATGGACTGCCGTGTTGTCGGGATTCGTGCTCACACCCACCTTTACGCGTACCGGAAACGCTTTGGTCCCCTTTGTCGCCGCCGCGCTTGGGGTTTCTTTGTATACCTTGTTTCATCCGGCTATAAGGGACAGAGCGTTCTCTAGGCCAAGAAAGGCCTGGGGAAAGGAGCCCTTATGGGTGAAAATTGCAAAGGTGGTTATCCGGCCCGTTAAGCACCAATTACCGGACGCAGCCATCGAAGACGAAACACTCGATGCATATGGGCACCATTATTCCCGGAAGAAGGTACGGAAATGAGCCGCACCAGGGCAGTTATTGGTTTTATGGTAAGGGGTACCAAGCCAAAGAGTCTGCTGGACGATCCTAATGCGTCGGTAAGTGGTTCTTCTCAGGTGGGCGATGGATTTGTGAAGGTACTTGAGATGGTGTTGACGCCAATCATTTTTGCGCTGGTTGGTGTTGCACTCGATTACAAGTTCAATACGGCGCCAATTTTGACCTTGGCATTTTTGTTCTTCGGTGTTCTGGGAATGGTAATAAAGCTCTGGTACGTTTCATTTGCCCCCCAATCTTCTTCGCGGTTTTTACAAAGTGGGGAATCATCTAGTAGAGTCATACGTCGGTCGCAGATTAAGCCTGTAGAGATGGGGGAATTATTGGGTGGTGACCTTGAGATTCCTTCGGATTTGGATCTGACAATGGAAAACAGATCTGAAACAGGTAAAAGTGACAACTAGTTTCGGCTGATAGGCAGCAGGGCTGCTGAGATAGAAAAGGGTGCAATGTCGTCAGTTGCTGGCGTAGAGACGGGGCTTGAATTGGACCTGGGTAACGAGTTGATTGAGACGAGAATGGCATCCCACATGGCTAAGTGGGGCGCTGTTGTTTCGCCAATCCTACTTTTAGTTTCCTATTTGATTTGGTCAACAAAAGGTCTCGAGTCTTCAGCATATGCCATCGTATTGATTCTCATTAATTTTTTGGTAACTGCGAAACTCATGGCAGTTGGTGCGCGAATTTCTTTGTCTGCACTGATGGGAGCGGCGGTGGGTGGCTTTATATTCGATCTGGTGCTTTTAACCGCAGCAGTAATACCATTCGCCACTGCTTCGTGGATGAACTTGTGGGCGCTGGGCTTGACGTTGATTGTTACGCACTTGGGTCTTGTTGTTTTTGAAGCTAGTACCATTTCAACTCGAATGGCCTTTTTAGGCCTCCGTCAAAGGAAGTAAGGAGTCAGGTAGTCAGGTGTTGTCAGCTGGAATTAACTTCCCCCCAATCTCCGATGTGCTCAATTGGAGGTCGATAGTCTTCGGAGGTACGCCCTTCGCACTCAACAAGGTCGGTCTAATCACGCTTGTGGCGGCTGGCCTTACGCTTCTGCTGTTTTTCGTTGCGGGACATCAGGCGAAGCTTGTCCCGGGCGGAGTCCAGAATTTTGTTGAGTCGATAGTTGATTTCATCAACAATTCCATAGTTTACGATGTGATGGGATCCGAGGGCGCCCCATGGGCTCCTTATCTGACAGGACTTTTCTGTTTCATTCTCTTTTGTAACCTCTTCGAGGTAATTCCCTTCATTCAAATGCCCGCCACTGCTCGGATGTCTATTCCGGCTCCGCTCGCCTTGATGGTGTGGGTTACATTCATAGTCGTGGGAATCAGGAATCAGGGGATCGGACATTATTTCAAAAATGCGGTGATTCCTTCAGGTGTGCCTGGAGCGCTACTTGTTATTCTGATTCCACTTGAAATACTTTCCAACTTCATAGTCCGGCCATTTGCACTGGCGGTCCGACTTTTTGGCAATCTGCTTGCAGGGCACCTGTTGCTGCTTACTTTCGCGGTCATCTCCGAAGCGATGTTTGTGAGGAGTATTGGTTTGGTGGTATTGCCATTGCCATTCGCAATGCTGACCGCTCTTACGGGGTATGAAATCTTTGTAAGCGCGCTTCAGGCCTTTATTTTCACGATTTTATCTGCCTTATATATTGCGGAGGCGATGAAGAGCCAACACTAAAGGTTATTGATATCGAATTGTAAGGAAGAGAGGAAATTGGCGTAATCAATCAAGGTCGTTTATAAGTGTGGTTGTGGGGGTATAAAATCCCTCCAATCATCGGGAACGAAGATCCCTAGGATTAGAGTTCTACCGGGGAAGTTATCCCCACGTCACTACAAGTAGTTGTTGTCAGCTAGTTGGTGCGGGCCCACCCAGCCCATTAGGAGGTTTTCGGGTGTTTAATGTAATGTTGGCCGTTACTGCGGCCGCTGCGTCTAATCCTGACCTAAGGAAAGGTCTTGCGGAGATCGGTGCTGGTCTCGCGTATGGACTTGCAGCACTTGGGCCAGGTATTGGTATCGGTTTGATCTTTAGTAGTGCTATTGCTGCGATTGCACGGCAGCCAGAGATGGCCGGTCCTGTCCGAAGCCTTGCTTTTATTGGCTTCGCCTTGGCAGAGGCTCTTGCTCTTATTGGTTTCGTTGTGTTCGTTCTACTTAAGTACACCGGGTAATGACTACCGTATTTATTGCAGCTGCTTCATCCAATCCGATTTTGCCCGCGACCGGAGAGATCGTCTGGTCGGTGCTTTCGTTCCTGCTTTTACTGCTTGTTCTCGGCAAGTGGGCATATCCGCCTGTGAAGAAGATGATGGCCGATAGGGCAGCAAAGATCAGAAATGATCTTGATGCTGCTGAATTGGCCCGTGCAGAGGCTCAGCGGACTCTTGAGGAATACAGGGAGCAACTGGCACAGGCCAAAAGGGAAGCCACGCACATCCTCGATGAGGCGCGGCAGACTGCGGAAGCACTGCGAGCGGATCTTTTGGTTAAAGCCGAAGAGGATGTCACAATTTTGCGCGCGCGAAACCAAGAGGCTCTAAGAATCGAGCGCCAGAGGGTGATCGCTGAGCTTAGAACCGAAGTGGGGTCCCTGGCTCTTGAGCTAGCCGAGAAGATCATAGATGCTGAAGTCGATAGGGCTGCTTCGCAGACCTTGATTGACTCCTTCATCTCCGAGATCGGAGCTGCACAGGCGTGAGAGAGTCATTGAGGGGGTATGCCCAGGGTATTTTGTATCTGGCAAGCCAGTCCGGCAAATACAATCAGGTCATCGGGGAGCTGGCTTCATTCAATGCTCTCTTGGATCCCCAGGAGATGCTTGCTGAGGTTATTTCTGATCCTTCAATACCGGCTAAGAAGCGTCAAGCAATTTTAGGTGATTTGCTTGCTGCCAAAGTTGATGTTCTGACTGTACGGCTTCTTGAAGCATGCGTCGGAACAGAGAATCCTCGTTCGATAGTCGACTGTATTGCGGATTTAGTCCGACTGATCAGCGGCGACGACGTTCTCGCACTTGATGGAGGTTTTGCAACCTCGGGAAGAATTGCGGGATATTCGCAGGCTTTGTTGGAGTCGCTTAGCGCTTTGGCCGAGCTTGAAGTTGTCGAAGAGGAGCTCTTTAGGTTTGCACGTATTGTGGAGTCAAATACTCGTCTCCGTAGGGTTTTGTCAGGCATTGGTTCCGAAGCCGATCAGAGGAAGTCTCTGGTCGCTGTGCTTCTCAGAGGGAAATGTCACCCGTTGACTCTGCGGATTGCGGAATTTGCCGCCTCAACTGACAGGATTAGGGATTTTGTCGAAGTCCTCGATTCTGTCGTGACTCGGGCGGCGGAGTTGCGCAGCCGCAAGGTTGCCATGGTGCAGTCTGCCACTGAATTGACTCAAGACCAGGTTGATCAGATATCTGCTGCCCTATCGAGGGCCGTTGGTTCTGAGGTGGAAATGCGAACAAGTGTTGACCCATCGCTAGTTGGTGGGGTAGTCGCTGTAATTGGGGACACAGTTTTTGATGGAAGTGTTCGAACTAGAATTGAACAGCTTCGCGTACGTCTTGGCCTTCCGGCCACAGTCAAGTCAAGGGAGCGAAACTGATGGCTGAGTTGACCATCAACGCTAAAGAGATTGCCTCAGCGGTAAAGACTTATATAGAGGATTATAAGTCTGGCATTGAGGCAGAGCAAGTTGGACATATCTTGGAGATCGGTGACGGTATTGCACGTATCTCCGGGTTGCCTAACGCGGCAGTTAATGAGCTCCTAGAGTTCGAGTCAGGCAAACTTGGCCTGGCGCTGAACCTGGACGAAGAATCTATCGGTGCCGTAATTTTAGGGGACACCTCCGGTATCGACGAAGGACAGATGGTAAGGGCTACCGGACGGATTCTTTCGGTACCTGTTGGCGATGCACTCTTGGGCCGCGTAGTAAATGGCCTTGGCGAACCGATTGACGGTAAGGGGCCGATCGATACCACAGTCACACGTCGTCTAGAGGTCCAGGCCCCTGGAATCACTGAGCGCCAACCAGTTGGTGAACCTCTTCAAACGGGAATCAAGGCGATCGACTCAATGACTCCTATTGGTCGTGGCCAGAGGGAACTGATCATTGGTGACCGCAAAACTGGAAAGACTACGATTGCGCTTGACACCATTATCAATCAAAAGGGTGCGGGAGTTAAGTGTATTTACGTTGCAATTGGACAGAAGGGTTCAACCGTCGCTTCTGCAGTTGCAGTTTTGGAAGAGCATGGAGCCATGGAATACACCGTTGTGGTTTCTGCTCCGGCCTCGGATCCGGCGCCTTTTAAATACCTTGCACCCTATGCGGGCTGTGCAATGGGACAACACTGGATGGAATCAGGCGAGCATGCTCTCATTGTTTATGATGACCTGTCCAAGCAAGCTGAAGCCTATCGGCAACTGGCGTTGCTCCTTAGAAGGCCACCGGGCCGTGAGGCATATCCTGGAGACGTTTTCTACCTCCACTCGCGGTTGCTAGAGCGCGCGGCGAAACTTTCAGATGCTAAGGGTGGCGGATCACTCACAGCGTTGCCGATTATCGAAACCAAAGCCGGCGACGTTTCCGCGTATATTCCAACCAACGTAATTTCAATTACCGATGGTCAGGTATATCTAGACTCAGATCTTTTCTACTCTGGGGTACGTCCGGCCATTGACGTGGGTATTTCAGTTTCTCGCGTGGGTGGTGCCGCTCAGATCAAGGCGATGAAGTCAGTATCTGGTACTATGAAGCTCGATTTGGCGCAGTTCCGTGAGCTTTAAGCCTTTGCATCCTTCGGTTCCGAGTTGGATAAGGTGTCCCAGTCACAGCTTGACCGGGGATACCGGCTTACCGCCATTCTGAAGCAACGGCAGAATGCCCCTGTCCCGGTTGAGGAGCAGGTGATTTCGATCTATGCAGGAACCTCAGGCCAGGTCGATGACATTTCTTTGGCTGCAATTCCCCACTTCATGCTTGCGCTCATCGAGTTCTTCAGAGCTCGCCATGGTGACGTTCTCTCGACGATCAAAGAGACCGGTGCCATGCCGGACACAGAAAAGCTCAATGCAATTATTGCTGAGTTCAAGTCCGGCTTCGATGATTCGGCTGCAAAGGGAGCATAACCAAAGTGGCAGGTGGTCAGGAGAGAATTCTCCGAAGGCGTATTAAAAGCGTCCAATCAACTAAAAAAATAACAAAAGCCATGGAATTGATAGCAGCTTCGCGCATTGTTAAGGCAATGGCAAGGATTTCTTCCGCCCGGCCATACTACGAAGAGTTGGTCGGCGTGGTCCGGGATGTGGCTACTTCTTCGGGCTTGCCGAAGAGTATCTTCCTTGGAGAAGCTCCGGTTGCGGACAAAAAGGGACTTCTTGCTATCACTGCAGATCGAACTTTGTGCGGTGCCTATAATTCGTCAGTTTTGCGTGCCACCGAAAGACAGATCCAAGCTTTTAGGCAAAATGGCAAGGGCAGCTTTTTGGTAACTGTGGGACGCAAGGCGAACTCGTATCTGAGATATAGGGAGGTTCCGGTCGAGGCATCATTCACTGAGGTGACCGACCGTCCTACTTACGATCAGGCTAGGCAGATAGCCTTGCCAATTTTGCAAGCATACGAAGCAGGCGAGTTGGAGAGTGTTGATATTATTTCGAACCGCTTCTATTCGGCAGGAAATCAGCGGTTGGAAATCACCCAGCTGCTGCCTCTTGATCCGGAGAAGTTTGGCTCCCGAGAGAATAACCAATCTTTGGATTTCGAAATCGAGCCATCCCCGGAGGCCATAATTGATCCACTGCTTCGAATGTTTGTCGAAGAAACCATATTCGCAATTTTGCTCGAAGCTTCTGCAGCGGAGCATGCTGCCAGGCAGCGGGCAATGAAGGCAGCGTCCGACAACGCGGAGGAGCTGATAAAAACTCTGAGCCGAATTATGAACCGGGCCCGCCAGGATTCGATTACCACTGAAATTACCGAGATTGTAGGTGGGGCTGAGGCTCTGGGGGCCGGGTCAAAAATAATCGACGAGTCGTATTTGTTGACATATTCCAATAGGGGACCTGTCGATGTCTAAATTTCGAATTCTAAACATAATATCCACCGAAGGTGCTTTCCGGGAGATTGATAGGAGCATTGTGCAATGAGTACCGTGGCTGAAATGACAATCAAGACTGAAGACGGCCGAGTGGTCGCAATTGCAGGGCCTGTGGTGGATGTGGAGTTCCCGCCAGAATTCATACCTGAAATAAATACAGCAGTAGAAATGGATCTTGAGATCGATGGGGACATGGTTACCATCATCGCTGAGGTTGCACAGCAGATTGGCGAAGGACGCGTTAGGTGCGTTTGTCTAAAGCAAACCGACGGACTGCGCCGCGGTGCAGTGGTACGCAATACTGGAAAAGGTATTTCGGTCCCTGTCGGCACCGCCGTTCTGGGCCATGTTTTCAACGTGAGCGGAAAGCCCCTTGACGTGGAAAACATCGATGGGATCGAGGATGTCTGGCAAATCCACAGGGATGCCCCGCTTTTTGCCGACCTTGAACCGCGTGCACAAATGTTCGAGACTGGAATAAAGGTCATCGACCTGCTTGAACCCTATGTTCAAGGTGGAAAGATCGGTCTATTCGGTGGAGCCGGCGTTGGCAAGACTGTTCTGATTATGGAAATGATCAACCGTGTTGCCCAGCACCACGGTGGTGTTTCGGTATTTGCTGGCGTCGGGGAGCGCACACGAGAGGGCACTGACCTCTGGCTAGAAATGCAGGAGTCCGGCGTGATCGAAAAGGCGGCCTTGGTGTATGGACAGATGGACGAGCCTCCTGGCGTTCGTCTGCGCGTTGCTCTTTCTGCTTTGACTATGGCTGAGTATTTCCGGGATGTCAAGGGACAGGATGTTCTGCTCTTCATTGACAATATCTTTCGTTTTGTCCAGGCTGGTTCTGAGGTATCCACGCTGCTTGGCCGTATGCCGGCTGCCGTGGGGTATCAGCCGACCCTGGCTGATGAGATGGGTGCGTTGCAGGAGCGAATTACCTCAACCAAAGGTCGTTCAATTACTTCGCTGCAGGCAGTTTATGTTCCAGCCGACGACTACACCGATCCGGCGCCGTTTACTACTTTTACCCACCTTGACGCAACTACTGAGCTTTCGCGTCAAATTGCCTCTTTAGGTATCTATCCAGCCGTTGACCCGCTTGCTTCGACATCGAACGTCTTGGCCCCGCATATCGTTGGCGACAGACACTACAACATCGCCATCCGCGTTCAGGAGGTTCTCCAGCGGTATAAGGAGCTGCAGGACATCATTGCAATCCTCGGTATGGACGAACTTTCCGAGGTTGACCGGGTGACTGTTTATAGAGCCCGTAAGATCCAAAGATTTCTATCCCAGCCACTTTTTGTCGGAGAGGTATTTACCGGCCTAAAGGGGATTTATGTGCCGATTCAAGAGACCATAGAATCCTTTGAAGCCTTGGTCAATGGTGACCTAGACGACGTTCCGGAGCAGGCATTCCTAAACGTCGGTGGTGTCGAGGGCGTATTGGCAAAGGCTAAAGCGCTTCAGGAAGGCTAAATAGTGGCACACTCGTTTCCCTTCTCGTTGGTAACTCCTGAGCGCACGCTACTGAGGTGTGAGGCCACAATGGTGGTTTTGCGTACCGGTGGTGGTGACATTGCCTTCATGGCCGGGCACGCTCCTTTTATTGGCAATATCGAGCCCTGTATTGTCATGGTGACCACAGAAGATGGTCGAACAGAGCGGGCCGCGGTTCACGCGGGATTTGTCCATGTGGCAAATTCCGTTGTCAGAGTGTTGGCAGATATCGCCGAGCGTCCTGATGAGATTGACGTTGAACGCGCGCGCATAGCACTGGTTAACGCCGAGCAGACCCTGGTTCATTCCAACGACGCCAGCGCTGAAGCAGCGCTGCGACGGGCGCACGTGCGCCTCGAACTAGCGGGCAGCCATGGAGCAGCAATTAAATAGTTTCGATTGCGGTGGTTTGGGCCTTGGACTAACAGTTCATAAGGGGGCGCATGAAGAGGTACCGAATTGGGCTTATACACCTGTTCGATGAGTCTAATGCCTGCCGTATAGATGGACTACGAGCTGCTTTTGGTGGATTTGGGGTGGGACGGATCCCGCCTCACATAACTCTGGTCCCACCGGCTAACTTGCATCCAAAGGATGTTGATGCCGAAATTTACCGTTTGCGCAAGATAGCTTCTGAAACTAGTTCCTACTTTTGTGAGGTGGGTCCTGCCGGAACATTTGATCCGATATCACCAGTGCTTTATTTGCGGGTGGGTGGCGTCGGGGTAGACCCAATGGCTGTTTTACAGGATAAGCTTCTCTCGTCTCAGCATTACAAGTCAAGTTCTCGGCCATTTGTTCCGCACGTGACTCTTATGGATCCAGCAAGCAGTGCGGAGATCAAAGATGCATTGGGGATCATCAAGTCTCGATTGTCTATCCAGGAGTTTCGTTCATTCGAGATGATGATAAGTGCTGTCCAACCGTATTGGGAATTTTCCAGTGACTTTCGGTTCGAGCCGTCTAGGAAGATGTATCGCGGGGGTATGTCGCTGGAGGTATTTGCCCACACCTCCGGAGACCTCTCAATTTATAGGATGGTGTCTGACGAGGGAATATCGCCTTCGCTTTTTTGTCCTCAGGCTGATCTGCGCTTCAGATGCGATGGGCAGGAGAATCTTGTTGTCTCGATATACAGCCAGGGTCAGCTAGTAGCCTGTGGCAGCGCTAACTATCATTCCACAATAGGGCTGGTAAGGGCAGTAGTAGTCAAAAGCGGTCTTTATAGGTTAGGGCTCGGCTCACTGGTTGCGGGCGAGCTGCTCTACCAGCTGGAAATTAAAGGCGTCGAGACGGTCTTTGCGGCTGTTCCTACCGCTCTTGAGGGCTTTATTCAAAAGTGCGGCTCTAGACCGGCAACCGCTGGCAGATGGCTTATTTGTTATCCGAGCGGTATGACGCTAAATTCCTGGAGTTTCTCAAGACGATGATGGGCATCAACTCTTCGTACTGTACCTGATTTGGAGCGCATCACAAGACTTTGAGTGAATGCGCCCGTAGAGCTGAACCTAACCCCCCGCATAAGTTCTCCGTCAGTAACTCCGGTGGCGGCAAAGAAGCAATTATCAGAGCTGACAAGGTCGTTTGTTGTCAGAACCCGGTCGAAGTCATACCCAAGATCGAGGGCTGTTCTCTTCTCTTGCTCATTTCTTGGCCAGAGCCGGCCCTGTATTTCCCCACCCATGCATTTAAGTGCAGCTGCAGCTATGATTCCCTCCGGAGTGCCGCCGATCCCGAACAGTATGTCAGATCCGGATTCGGTCCAGGCTGTAGATATTGCACCAGCAACGTCACCATCTGTAATCAGTCTTATTCTCGCACCTGCGGCACGTACCTCGTCAATTAGGTCTTTGTGCCTGTCTCTGTCCAGAATCACCGCAGTTAGATCTCTGACGGATACTCCCTTGACCTTTGCCAGCGCCAACAGGTTTTCAGTAGGACTCAAGTTGAGGTCAATCACACCGACCCCTTCGGGCCCTACGGCCAGTTTCTCCATATAGAAACAGGGACCAGGGTCAAACATGGTCCCACGCTCCGAGACAGCAATAACAGATAGCGCCCCTCCGCGCCCCATTGCGGTGGGAGTTGTCCCGTCAATTGGGTCAACTGCAATGTCGACCTGCGGGGCAGATCCATCGCCAATTTTTTCGCCGTTATAAAGCATCGGGGCTTTGTCTTTTTCTCCCTCGCCAATGACTACTATTCCATCCATTGAAACCGAGTGTAAGACGGCTCTCATCGCTTCTACTGCGGCATTGTCCGCCCCATTTTTGTCGCCGCGTCCCATCCAGCGGGCGGCGGACAGTGCAGCCACTTCTGTGACACGGACGAGTTCAAGAGCAAGGTTGCGGTCTGGTAGCTGAGGATTTGAGTTCATTGCTTTAGACGATATAACAACTTTGGCCGGGTTTCATCATTTGTTCAAGGAAGACGATTCTGATTGGCAATTTTTTAGTTTTTTATCAGCAGATATTCAGGATTATCACATAAATCGATTGGGTGCTTAACCGGACATAATTGCACATTGCCAAATTCGCTACCCAGTGAACAATGTTCAAAATGTTTTCGGACAAAGAAAACGTCTTTTGTGTATTGTTGATCGTGCAGCTCGTAATCTTGGGATAAGTCAGAAAAGTTAGAGGTGAATATTGATGGTTCGCGAGAGACAGGGCGTTTCGTTTGGGGATGACCGGTTGTCGGCTGGGGAGACTGGTTTAGTGATCTTTGACATGTTGGAGTGTTACCGGGATTCGATTGAGGAGGCCGGAACATTGCCAAATGTCGTAAAGCTTGTGAATGCGTGTCGTGCTAGTGAATTGCCGGTCTTTTTTGCCCGCGCAGATCACCGGGCGGATGGAAGGGACTTCGCGCTCACCATGTCGGACACTGATTCACATTTCAAGCCTTGGGGTCCAGCCAACGAGCCACCGACGGTGCCACCATTTGGCTCGGGCTCACCAATGCTGTCGCCACTCAAGGAGCTGGGTATGTCAACGCAAGACTTTGACATACCCAAACACCGTTGGTCGGCATTTGCGGGTACCGCACTTGACGCAACTCTGAGAACGCTCGGTATATCTACCATTCTTTTGGTTGGGGGGTCTACACATGTCGGCGTGGCTTCAACCGCCTTTGCCGCACGCGACATGGATTACCAGGTGACCGTTGTCAGGGATGGTTGCCATGGGTTCGCTGAGCAAAGGGAATTCTTTCTCAATCATGTGTTTCCGAGAATGTGCAGGGTTCGAACAGTGGATGAAGTAATCGCAAAAATCGTTCCCTAAAAGGCGGGATTTTCTCTTCAGTGAGTTTTCAAACCACCTCACCATTAAAGGACAGCGGGATAGTGCAAATCGAAACCAAGACCGTAACGACGAATTCCGGAATGCCGATAACACTTTATTTTCCAGACGGTGCCGGGCAGGCACTTCCCAGCGTCGTGCTGATGCATGAGAGATACGGGTTGGTTCAGCATACCGGTGACCTTGCCCGACGACTCGCTGACGAAGGTTATTGCGTTGCCACGCCGGACCTGTTCTTTTATATTTCGGATCAGAATGCTTTGCATTCTGGAGCCGCTAAGGCAACACCAACTGACCCCTATGTGATTGACCGCTTGGACGAAGTCGTGGCGGTTCTTTCTGGCGAACCGGTTGCCGATTCGGGCAAGCTGGGGATGATCGGCGTTTGCCAGACCGGACGTTACTCGATAATTTATGGAGCAAAGAGGAAGTTGAATGCCTGCATTGTTTTGTACGGGGGCATAAGTGACTGGGATCAGTCCGAATTACGCCCGGAGCACATGGCGGATGTCCTGAAGCAACTGGGTGCTCCCTTTTTAGGGTTGTATGGAGAGACAGATCACACAATCTCAATTGCCGATGTGGTGAAACTGCGCAATGTGCTAGAAGAGAACGATAAAAGCTACAGGATCAAGATATTTGAGGACGCTCCACACGGATGGCTCAACAATACGATGCCAGGTAGATATAGAAGGGTGGCGGCAGAAAGCGCGATGTACGAGGTGGTCCGATTTCTCAAGCAAAACCTGTCTGCCACAAGCGGTCGATCGGGCCGCGTGAACTGGGAGTTCGAATCCAATAAGGATGTGAACTATGACTTTGGTAAGAATGTTCGATTTGAATGACCGCATTTGCTTTCCGAATAACTTGGTCCATTCAGTCGGGGGAAACATCCTATGTTTGAATCGCCGGTCATATAGTCCCGGCAGTCATTTCAGACAGTCGGGGCAATGCCGTATCGGGAGCTGATGGGTGGCATTCTTTGTAGAGGTTTGTCGAATTGATATTTATCATAAAGCCAATATGAGTGATTGGTGGTTTTTGAGAACTAACAGCCGGAGGGGGAGGAAATGGCCGAACATGTCAGGCTACTAAATAATGATGAGGTTGCTTCGCTGGTGGAGGTAGAGAGTTGTTTTGATTCTCTGGAGACTGCATTCAGGGATTTGGGGCATGGAAACGCAGCAAGCGTTCGTCGTCACGATGTCCTTTCGAGTGCGCCTTCACTCAATGCAATAAATTCCTTCAAATCAATGAGCGGGGTGGTTCCTTCCCTTGATGCAGCCTGCTTGAGGGTGGATTCTGATCTTCTGCGCATGCCTGGCGATGACGGGGATGCCCGCAGAGAAAAGCTCACGAAGTCGCAAGAAGAGTCTGTGCGCATTGGCAAAGAAAATGGACTGTTAATGTTGTATCAGATTTCAACAGGGGAACTGTTGGCAATCTTGACCGATGGCGAGATACAGAGGTTGAGGGTTGGCGTTACCAGCGCTTTGGCTGCCAAGTATCTTGCAAATCCCAACTGTACCAAAGTGGCCTTTCTGGGAACTGGTTATCAGGCAGACACGCAGTTTCGAGCTTTAGCTGTCCTTATACCGGCAATGGAGGCAAAAGTATTCAGTCCGAACAGGGCCCACCTCGAGGAGTTTGTTTCGAGGATGTCGGAAACTACCGGCTGTAAGGTGGAAGCCGTCTCTGACGCGGAAGAGGCAGTTGATTCGGCAGAGATCCTTGTGTCGGCGACAAACTCGCTCAAGCCAACTATAAAGCCGGAGTGGATCACACCTGGAATGCATATAAATTGCATCAAAAAGCAGGAGGTGGATCTTGGCGTTTTGGAAAAGTGTGATGTTGTAGTGGTGGGAAGCACCGGGGATACGGTCCACGTTGTGGTCGGTGACCTCCGATATCGAAAGCTTAATGAGACAGCTCCAGGGTGGTGGAAAGACCCGGATCATGCATGGGAGAGCTACCCGTTTTTGGCCGATGTAATAGCTGGAGTAACTACCGGGAGATCCACGCCAGAACAGACCACTTGCTACATAGGACATGGGACTGGAATTCAGTTTGCTGCGATTGCCATGTTGGCCTACCAAAGAGCTGTAGAAAATGAGGTCGGTTTCCTGATTCCTTCAAATAGATTCCTTCAGCCGATTCTCCAGAGGTAGTTCACCCAGGGCTTCATCGATGTTGCGGCAAGGTTTTGTGGGTGTTGGACTGAGTGAAAATAATCGTTTGGATCCGTATGGTTTTATCCAAATTAGAATAGAATTAGTTGTATGGCCAGTTCCTGGGGTGAAAGTTATAAATCTGCTCAACTTAGGGATGCGGAATTCGAGACCCTGTCTGGAATGAAATTGGCACCGGTTTACGGACCCAATGGGCCTATTAACTTTGTGAACGATGTTTCCGCTGATTCAGGTGAACTCCCTGGCGAGTATCCCTATACAAGAGGCCCGTACGCTTCGATGTACCGTTCCAAGCTTTGGACCATGAGGATGTTTGCCGGCTTTGGAACAGCTGTGGATACCAACCACCGGTTTCTTGAGATGCTCAATGCCGGCAGCAACGGACTTTCGACGGCATTCGACCTCCCAACTCTGATGGGTCGCGATTCTGATGACCCTAAATCTGAGGGTGAAGTTGGGAAGTGTGGCGTCGCAATTGACACAGTGGAGGACATGCTCGATCTGTTCGACGGGATTGACGTGTCGAAAGTTACCACCTCCATGACGATCAATTCTCCCGCGCCAATTATTTTGGCGATGTTCATACAGGCAGCGCAAGAGCGTGGAATAAACAGATGTGTCCTCGGCGGCACATTGCAGAATGATATTCTTAAGGAATATCAAGCCCAGAAGGAGTTCAGATTTCCGCCCCGTCCATCGGTGAGGTTGGTGGTTGACACCTTCAGATATTGCGCAATAGAGATGCCTAAGTGGCATCCAATATCTGTGAGCGGTTACCACATTCGGGAGGCGGGTTCGACTGCTGCTCAGGAGCTCGCATTTACCTTGGCGAATGGCTTTGGCTACGTGGAGGCTGGCGTAGCCGCCGGAATGGATATTGACTCCTTTGTTCCCAATCTTTCGTTTTTCTTCAACTCGCATATTGATTTTTTTGAGGAAATTGCCAAGTTCCGGGCTGCGCGCCGCATTTGGGCGCGTTGGATGAAAGAACGATATAAGGCAAAAAATCCAAGGTCGATGCAGCTTAGGTTCCACACCCAAACTTCAGGAGTATCGCTTACGGCTCAGCAACCAGAGGTGAATATCGTTCGGACGGCTCTTGAGGCGCTTGCCGGTGTAATGGGGGGGACGCAGTCGCTCCATACAAACTCCATGGACGAGGTTTTGGCACTCCCGACTCAGAGGGCGGCCCGCATTGCTCTTAGAACGCAACAGGTCATCGGATACGAGACGGGAGTGGCCAATGTTGCAGATCCGCTCGGAGGATCATACTATGTGGAAGCATTGACGGATGAGATAGAGGCTCAGGCTGAGGCCATTTTTGCCCACTTGGATGATCTCGGATCCGGTTCAATGCTGGAAGGAATCTACGCCGCGATTGACAATGGATATTTCGTCGACGAGATCGCAAATGCCTCATATCAAATTGAAAAGAAGATTTCATCTGGAAAGCGCGTGGTTGTCGGCGTCAACTCCTTCACGGAAGGAAACGACGAATCCCAGATTCCAATCCTGGTTGTCGGCGAAGAAGTTGAGGCGGAGCAAAGACGGCGGTTAGACAAGGTCAAGTCTCAAAGAAATGACGCAGAGCTAATCCGCGCACTAATGAAACTCCAAAGGGCGGCATTGGACCCGTTGCAAAATACCATGCCGTTCCTTATCGAAGCGGCTCGAGCGAGGGCCACCGTTGGAGAGGTAATGAAAGCGCTGGAAGAGGTATTTGGGACTTGGTCTGAGTCCACGGCTATCTAACTCGCCAGCGCTCAAAAATGAGCAAGCTTCATCAAGATTAAAGGTATTTCCGTAACCAGGGGTGCTGGTAGAACAGCGTCAGCGGCACGGGGTTGACGGTACCGCGGAATGAACTGCCATAACCAGGAAAGCTCACGGTATGGATAGAGGTCTGGCCAGTCTGTCAGGACATGCAGCTGGTAAGATCTCAGGCATCAGGAAGTTTGTGTCTCAATCGTACAATGGTATGGCTGCGAGGGGGATGTAAAGGTGGCAAACAATGGTATTGCGCCGCTATCAGGTTCTCTTTGAGCCGTGCGGGGAGACATATAAGGGCACCGTACGTAAAGCTGGAGAAGGCCAAACGACAGGGTTTCGTAAAGGCTCAACCGATGTCGCGGAAGGCGGTAGAGGTCGTCAGTCCGACCTGCGGATCCCTTCTGTGATGAAGTGGAGGACGTAAACTCTTTGAGTAATGTAACCAGGCTGTCACCGAATGACTTTTCCCATCTGACTTCGCTTGCGGACCCACAGATATCTTTAGACGGCAGATATGCGACTTATTTGAAGAAGGCAAATGGCAAGTCGAGTGTGATCTGGGTAGATCTGGAAGATCCATCAGATGTGGCCTCCCGTGAGGTTGCGGTTAGACCGGCGCACCCGTTTGGCGGCGGAGTGACCCAATTATCAGGAGATGGGCAAACCCTCTACTTTGCGACTCTTTCGGGGGGTATTACCAGGATGGACCTCGTCTCGGGTCGAACCTCCGATATCTACAATGGCCCAGGTGTTTCACAGATATCGCTGAGTCTCGATCAATCACGAATCGGGGCAGTTGTGTTTGGTGACAGAGTCGCGCTGTTTGACACTTCCGGTGGATCTGAGCCTTATGTTGTTTCGGAGTATCCAAGAGAGTTGCGTCCTTTTTCAGGAATGCCGGCCACGCCGGGATATTTCGTTTTTGGACGTCCCGATTACGTATTTGACGTGAGTTTAAGTCCCACCGGCAAACAGGTCATCTGGCACGAGTGGGCTCTTCCGAATATGGCTTGGCAGCGAAGTCAAATCGCGTATCTGGATCTTGATACCAAAGTCGGCGACTCCTTGATAGACATTTGCGCCGGAGGAGACTATTTCGTGTCACAACCACGTTTTTCGCCTGACGGTGACCGGATGGCATTTTTGGCGGAGGTCTCAGGCTTTTTGCGGCTTTGGACGGCTGATATTACGCATTGGTCCGCCGAACTTGCAGTGGATGAGAAATTTGAACATGGCGGCGCGCCTTGGGGAAACGGGAACCGTACGTTTGATTTTTCCACAGACGGGAAAAGGATTTACTTTTCGCGTAACGAGGCGGGTCATGGCCGGTTGCTCGAGCTGAATCTGGAAACCTCCAGGGTGTCGGAACTGGCAAAGGCTCACCACTTTGGAATAAAGAGTTCTAATTCATCTTTGATTGCAGTTCGTTCTGGGGCTAAAACTCCCAACGTCATAGTTTCTTATGACCTTGAAAATGGCAAACGATTTGAGATTGACAGGGCCTACGGGGAACGGTTCTATTCTGCGGTTTCCACCGAACCGATACTCGGTATTGCACCCTACTCCACCTCACTGCATGGTTACGTCAAACCGCAGTTTAAAGATGAGATTGCCCGAGTGGAGCCGCTCGGGATTCCGTACCGCCTATTCAGGCTTGATGCCTTTGGCGCAGATGCTCCGACTGTAGTGACTTTTCATGGCGGACCAACTGATCAGGCGCTGGTGACTTACTCGATTCGCAATGTTGCATTTTTGCAGGCGGGCTATCAAGTCCTAACCTTCGACTACCGTGGTTCCACCGGTTGGGGAAAATCATTTCGTGAAGCATTGGATTCGGGTTTCGGGCTTTTTGAGATTGTGGATTTGCTGACCGTGCTATCTGATCTGGTATGCCGTGATCTGGTCAATCTCGGATCCATCGTGGTCAACGGAGGATCCTCCGGCGGTTATTCGGCGCTCCGGAGCATCTGTATGACGAAAGGACTATTTTGTGGGGCAATTGCCGTGTATCCGCTGGTAGATCTTGCAGAATCAGTGGCGGCGACTCACAGGTTCGAATCAAGGTATTTCGACAGTTTGGTGGGAAGTTTGCCGAATAAAGTCAATCTATATAGGCAGCGTTCGCTAAGAGCCGGGGAGCTTGATGCCATTCCGCTTTTATTGATGCATGGTGATTCCGATCCGGTGGTGGATCACCGCCAGGTGGTGAGATTTGTGGAGGAGGCACAGGTTTGCGGGAAACAAATCAAGTTTATGTTGTTCCCGGGGGAGGGTCATGGGTTCACTTCGGCCGATTCACTCTTTGCTGAATTTGGAGCCTATGAAGAGTTTCTGGGACAGATTTACAAGCCGGGCGATGTTCAGGGATCGTGATAAGCGGAGTCTTCGGGGTTTATAGTCTCTAAATCAAGTCCTTTGGTTTCCGGGAATTTCCATAAGACTATTATCGCCAGGAGCAGGGGTCCGGCTCCCATCATGGCCAATGGAGTGCCTACGTTGTTGTATAAAGTCGAACCTAAGTACCCAACCGTCACAACCCCAACTATTGATCCGAGCCTTGCCCAGAGTCCGATGATTCCGTTCGCAGTGCCCCTATATTTGGTGGGAAATAACTCAGTTAAGTAAACGCCCAACGCTGGTAATGTGGCCGGTGCCACTATCGATCCAATCAATGCCCAAATCCAAATTGAGGCTCCATGGGACAAGAATCCAAGCATTAGGCCTCCGGTTCCGACGACGAGTGCGGCGGCACTTACGAGTTTTCGTCCCCTGGTTTCTGACATTCTGCCGCCAACCGCGAGACCTATTGCTCCCGGCGCAGCGGTGAGTATGGTAAACGCACTGATTGACGTGGCAGAAAATCCGCGGTCATGGCTCAAGAATTGATTTCTGAATTGGGATGCAGGAATAAAGAACAGATTAAGCAGAAACGTTGA
>JABEUP010000083.1 GCA_013044365.1 Acidimicrobiaceae bacterium | reverse complement strand
ATTTCACAGTTACAACACAAACTCCCAGGTAGTGGCGTCCTTGTATTTCGATTAGGTACTACTACAAACACCGAGTGTCGTGGAATTACTAAATAATCCGGTCCCGGTTAGATCGTGCTTGCTTCGATAGGGGGGTCAAAGTTGCTTCCTAAAATCTAACACCAGCATTAAATCTTTTGATGGAGGCTGCGATGTCATAGTGTCTCATGTAAAGTTCTTATCAACTCAGTTGCAAGTGCGAAATCAACTCCAGGACCATAAATTAAAGCCGAATTTGGTACCAACAGTTACCCGTTATGAATAAAAGCAAGTAAATAACAATTACGGCAAGTGAATATCGATCGGGCCGGATTTGATGATGAATGGAACAATTTATCCCCCGATAGAATCAGCTATCGAGACCAGATGATTTTGCTGCAGTGGCTAGACGGTGTCGAGATGGTCGAAAATCTGGTCAACGTTGATTTGGCCGCGTTGGTACCGGATTACGAATTCGTGCCGCAATGCATCGATAACTTTGTGTAAATCTCTTCTGTATCTAGAAAGCAGGACTTCAGCTGCTTTCATTTTGTCAAGGTTGGTTTGTATATTCTCCGGTTGATCCAGTACAACTTCTATGTCAAAGCCTATGAATTGTGATATTTCCAACGCCGTAGGCAACGGGAAGGCAGTTGAAACATCAGTGTATGCAGCTCTCGATGTCATAAATTCCAGACTCCCGCTTATTGCCTCTTTTACACTAGCAAGTGGGTCTTTGGTGCAATCTTGATCATCTGCTCTCAGGTGAGCCTCCAAGATGTCAATTCCACCTTGCACCAGTCTGCGGGTATATGAAATTTTGTATTCAAAAGTTTCGGCCTCTTGTCTCCGCTCCCTCAATATATCAGCCGGCCATGACTCACATCGGGAAATGAAACCTGGATCAATCATCACTTCAAGCCTTGCCAAATTGAGCTCCATCTAACCAGGTTAGCGGTTCTACGTATTTAAGTGGGGTGCACCTGGTTCTGATTCGTGGTGGGCGCGGATGTTAAGGCCGGCTGACTCCACCGGCATTAACTCGAGCTTCGAGACGATAATTCTCGATTTCGATCTGTGACCACAATGCTTGACCTTTTTCGCACAGAGGTTGAGTCCTTCAGCCGGTCTATTTGATGCACCAGACGCATGATGATTCAAGATCTCACTGCGCCAGCGTTTCCTGTCATTTGCACTTTTTACGAAAAAACTAGTTTTATGCCCTCGGGATTTAGGTAGTAAATCTCTGACCAGCGTTTACGTAAAATATGGTGCTGAATGTTGAGGTATCCAGAGATTTCGGCACATTATGTTCATTGGTAAGTCGAGATAGCGGGGAACCACCTGTGTGCGGATGATGGACCAGCACATGGAAGATGGTAAATGGAAAAAGAAATTGGTCACCCACTACAGCATCGCTCGGTCCGATTCAGATCCGAAAGTGTTAATTGAAAAGGCCAAGAAGACCTCAATTATGGCAGAGTCCCGATGGCCTTTTGTAGGCTCTCTGACTACGGTACTCCTCACTTGGGTGCGAATAGACTTAGATATGTCGTCCCTGAGTGTCACGGTGCAAGTTCAAATCCGTACTAATAAATAACGGCAACCCCTCTAGTTTGAAAAATGGGCTGATTTTAGAATACTTGGGTTAACCAGTGGAAGGACTGGGATTAATTGGAGTCTGGCGGTGAGTTACCGATCTTCGTCGGAAGGGTTTGCGCCAACTCATCGATATTCTCCCAGGTATCTAAATTCCTATACCATAGTTCTGTGACCCGGACACATGGTGATGAGAGATAAGACCATGTAGGGTCTGGTTCACGCCAGTTCCCATAGATGGCGGTGAGTTCCAAGTCCAAGTCAGCTGAGCATGGCCAATTCCGACCCAGAGCCTCGATACTAGAGAGTTCTTGGCGAGGTATATCACATATCTGGCGGACTGGGCCTCCATTCAGTACTCCGAACTGGCTGAACTGAAAGCATTGTGAACCGATATCATCAAATATAAAGAAGTCATAGATGATCCCCCTGTATACCAGGTGCATTCCTAGCACGTTACCGTTATCGTCCAGGAAGTTCCTTTTTGGTCGATATCCCCTTTTCTTGAGGTAGGGGAGAGAGCGCAAAAGTAGGTTGACGTCCTTGCGATCAATTGCAAAGTCGACATCGTCGTCCCAACGCAGGGGTTGCTGGTCTCGAACAAAACCAAGCAGAGTGCCGCTCCAGAGCCACCAGTGTCCTGCCAGTTCGGTTGACTCAATAGTGTCGTAGAAGCGCGGAAGATCTTTGCTGAGATGGCTGATTACCTGTTTGCGGTGTAGGTGGTACAGCCACCGTGCTGGCGGAACATAACCGCCTATTTTTTTCAAGCGTTGTTCAAACCTCATATTCTGCCTCAATCATTGCGACAGAAGCCCCATATATTGAATCGAAACGCAGCATTTCCGTAACCTTCGATTTTCTGATCGTCAAAAGTGATGTTATTGACGGCGTGCTTTTGCAATTGGAACACCAGCCAGTTGCGATCATAATACTGGTGGTCCAGACCTTCATAACGCGCTGCGTATTCAGCTTCTCCACCTGCTGCGGATATACGTGTCTCAAGCGCCGTTTTTGCGCAACGTAAATCAGGGACATCAAATATTCCCACGGCTTTTTTGGAGGTCTCAACCATTAGTTTGCACACTTTTTCAGCGTATTCAAGGGAGGGGAAGTACATGAATACTCCATTTGCGAGGACGTAATCCCACTTGCCCATCTCAAATTGTGTTGCGTCGCAAACTTGAAATGTCGAGTTCGGGAGCGCCTGCTTGGCGATTTCAATCTGTGCACTTGAGAAATCGCATCCCCCCACTTTACATCCAAGTTGTTGTAGCACGTACAGGAATGCTCCAGCTCCACAACCCACTTCGAGCACCGACGATCCAGGGTTGATCTCCAGTCTCAGGGCCAAGTTCTTGACGTAAGTTGCCCACGCATCTGGTGTAATGCTGGCCAGCGGGCTGTCGAAACCGTCCGCACGAAGGAGTTCAGATAGCTCCGACAAGGAGTGGCGTCCTATGCTCCGACGCTCCCAGACGTCTTTCCAATTTTGTGCCCCGTGAACTGAACTTGGCGATTCTGGTTCATGCTCCGATGTCACGTTGAGATCTCCTCTCGACAAGTGACGTTAGAGCTTGGACCAATCTGATGTTATCGCCGTGTGACCTCACGGCGATACGAAGCCGTGATTTGCCGTCACTGAATTTAGTCGTTACATCTTTTACCTCGATCTTCTCAAGATTGAGCAGTTCGCCTCGAATCTCAGCGGCTGTCATTGGGAAATTGTCAGACAGGCAGGCCATTATAAAGTTGCCTCCTCCTGCATGTACGTGATCGATAGCCACTATTTTCCCGAGGGCGTTTGCAAATTCTCCACGGTCCTGTTTCGTCATTAGGATCGAGTCAGACAGATCAGCCCTAAATTTGATAACAAGCTCGAGAAAGTATTCGGTGATAGAACTGAGGTTCCAAACCGGAATTTGAGTACGCACATCGCCTAATAGGCGGGCATTGCTCGAATAGATATAGCCAAGTCTTAGTCCGGGTATGCCGAGAGTTTTGCTTAGGCTCGCTATAACCAAGATGTTGTCAAGGCGCTTATCTTCGAGTACTTCTACGATGCTGTTCTCATCGGTAAATGCCAGGAATGATTCATCGACGATGAATGTTGTTTGGGGGTTATTTTCGGCAAGATCGACGATAAGGGTTGTCGGTAACGTCGATCCGGTTGGGCTATTGGGGTTGACGATTACGACAACGTCGCATTCGCGCGTGACGTTTTGAAGCTCGTGAATATTGATTCCCGAATGGTGGTGATCACTATATTGCCGGGCGTTAGGAAAGCGGCTCGAATATTCGCCAAATGTAGGTGAGGGTATCGACACAGTCATACCCTCGAAAATGTGCGCCAATATCGGTAATACTTGGCTGGCTCCGTGAAGCACCTCAAGGCGGTCCGGCCGACAGAACAGAAATATGCCCAGTTTTTGGTTAAGAAT
>JABEUP010000082.1 GCA_013044365.1 Acidimicrobiaceae bacterium | reverse complement strand
TAGTATAGACTTTCTTCCTGGATCTTACCGCGCTGGTAGCCTGTCTCCATTGCCCCGAGCACGCCACCACGATCAGCAATGCGATCAAATTCCTTAAGAACTGCTTCCTCTACCAGGTCCGTTAGTTCGTCAATGATGAACGATCCTTGGTTGGGATTTTCATTCCTCGCAAGTCCCCACTCACGATTAATAATCATCTGAATGGCCATCGCCCTCCTAACGGAATTTTCCGTTGGAGTAGTATAGGCCTCGTCAAATGCGTTTGTATGCAAGCTATTGCAGTTGTCATATATCGCTATCAATGCTTGTAGCGTTGTTCGTATATCATTAAAATCCATCTCCTGGGCATGAAGAGATCGACCAGACGTTTGAATGTGATACTTCAATTTCTGTGAACGATCATTTGCCCCGTACCTGTCACGCATCGCCACCGCCCAAATGCGCCTCGCGACCCTTCCTATTACCGAATACTCGGGATCCATGCCATTGGAGAAAAAGAAACTTAAATTTGGCGCGAAGTCATCGATATTCATCCCGCGCGCAAGATATGATTCTACGAATGTAAAGCCATTTGCCAAGGTAAATGCGAGTTGCGAAATCGGGTTGGCACCTGCTTCAGCAATGTGGTACCCGGATATTGAAACGGAATAAAAATTTCGAACCCTATTTCTTACAAAATATTCCTGTATGTCACCCATCATCTTGAGAGCAAATTCCGTTGAAAATATGCAGGTATTTTGCCCTTGGTCCTCTTTCAGGATATCTGCCTGCACCGTTCCACGAACGGCTTCCAAGGTAAATGCACGTATCTTTTCTTCCTCGGCGCTTGTTGGTTTGCGTCCATTGTCATCTTCAAATTTCTTCATTTGCTGATCGATGGCAGTATTAAAAAACATGGCCAGCAACATTGGCGCCGGGCCGTTAATCGTCATTGACACAGATGTCGAGGGCGAACACAGATCAAAGCCATCATATAGAACCTTCATGTCATCCAAAGTAGCAATCGACACTCCGGAATTTCCTATCTTTCCAAATATGTCGGGACGTTCATCAGGATCCCAGCCATATAACGTCACGGAGTCAAAAGCGGTGGACAGCCGCTTAGCCGTGGACTCTTTTGAAAGAAATTTGAATCTTGCGTTCGTACGAAACGCATCTCCTTCTCCAGCGAACATACGGGTAGGGTCTTCCCCTTCGCGCTTGAAGGGAAACACGCCAGCAGTGTAAGGGAATGCGCCAGGTACATTTTCAGACATCATCCAGCGTAACAACTCGCCGTGATCCTCGTAGCGTGGCAGCGAAACTTTTCGCACCTTTATTCCCGACAGGGTGGTGCTGACTTGCCTCACACGAATTTCCCGATCACGGACGTGCATCACATAGTCGTCTCCGCTGTATGACATCTGAGTTTGCGGCCACGCGTCAAGCATAGCTCGGGCAGCCGTGCTTTGTCGCTCCTGACGCTCAATTATCAGAGGCCGAAGTGCCGAGGCGTCTTCGCCCTTTGCCTCCAGCATTACCTTTGCGCCACGCAACTGCTGCAACTCCCGCGCGAGATTAACCTGCGAGGACATTTCATTGTGATAGGCACGCACTACAGACGCGATATCCGCTAAATACCTTTGTCGTGCCGGAGGCAGGATTGGTGGGCGGGATGATGGCACATGCCTGGCAAGCCTCTTAAACCTGGTTGGTGGACATAACAGCCCCTTCTCCGAAAGCCTGTCACGCAGCTCAAAATAAAGGCCGGTTACTCCGTCATCCTGAAATCTGGATGCGATGGCTCCGTAGACTGGCATGGTGTCTAAAGATACACCAAATGCTCCCCGGTTTCTCTGCACCTGCTTACATACGTCACGTAACGCATCCTCAGCACCCTTTCGATCGAACTTATTGATGGCGACTACGTCTGCGAAATCCAACATGTCAATCTTTTCAAGTTGGCTTGCGGCGCCGAATTCCGGTGTCATGACGTAAAGTGAGACGTCCGCAATGTCAGATATTGCAGCGTTACCCTGCCCAATTCCGGGGGTTTCAACGATGACTAGGTCAAATCCAGCTGCTCTGCACGCCTCAATGGCCCCAGGAATAAAGTTTGGAACCTCGCTCTCAGATTCACGGGTCGCGATTGAACGCATGTAGATTTGTGAAGAATTAATTGCATTCATACGAATGCGGTCGCCGAGCAATGCGCCACCGGTTTTCCGTTTCGATGGATCGATAGCCAGTATAGCAATTTTGAAAACTTCACTATCCAGACGAAACCTTCGAACAAGCTCGTCGGTCAACGAGGACTTTCCCGAGCCTCCTGTGCCAGTAACACCTAGAACAGGCATGACGCGGCGCTTGCCTCCTCCGCGGGCAACTAACTCTTTGGAGTCTATCTTTCCAGATTCCAGAAACGTAATGTATCTGGCCAGAGCACTCCATCCGGAGGCTCCAAGCTCGTCGACAGCTACTGGATTCCCATCAGCCGGATCAAAATCTGCCCGGGCGATCATATCGTCGATCATACCCTGAAGCCCCAACCGCTGACCGTCATCAGGAGCGTAAATCCTCTCAACCCCATAAGATTGGAGTTCCTCAATTTCACTTTTGGTGATTACACCTCCTCCACCCCCAAATAATTTAATACGTGCGGCCCCTCGCTCCCGCAGCAGGTCTATCGCATATTTGAAATACTCAATGTGACCGCCCTGGTAGGAGCTAATAGCTATGCCTTGCACATCCTCCTGGATGGCCGCAGTAACAACCTCGTCTACCGACCTATTATGGCCGAGATGTATGACTTCTACTCCCGATGACTGAAGGATTCGCCTCATTATATTGATGGCCGCATCGTGTCCATCAAACAG
>JABEUP010000081.1 GCA_013044365.1 Acidimicrobiaceae bacterium | reverse complement strand
CATATTAAATACCTCCAAAGACATTCCAGCCAACGGAAATGTTGCCACAGCCTTCGCGTACCCGAAAGAGCCGGATATCCTCCGGGGAAAGATACCGGATCGAAACCACAAAAATTCGATCTCAGTAACGCCAATTCTCAAAATCTTTCCTAATTTCTTTTCTGACAACCTTGCGGGACCAACACAAAAAAGCCAAAGGCACCTCAGCCCCTTCAAAATCGGATCCGTGTCAAAAGCTTCTCATTTCGGACTCAACAAACTCAGGGCTTCATCCCCTGCCTGGGCATTGTCTGCCGGCGTTCGTTGGGGAAAATGAAAGACTCACTAACTATGTCGGCGTCCACGTCGAAATACCATCCTGAACCACAAGTTTCACATCACGCACCGACCATCGCCCTGTTGAGCACTTATCCCCCGACGCAGTGCGGACTGGCGACATTTACCGCCGCGCTGTATGAGCAGCTAAGCAAATCATCTGGTCATATCGGAATAGTCAGAGTACTTGCTGATTCAGAGGAAAAAAATAGCGGGCCCGAAGTGGTTGCCCATCTAATCAACGGATCAGAAAGCAGCTCCAATTCTGTAATACAAACGTTGAACCTCTATGACGTAGTAGTCATCCAACACGAGTATGGAATCTACGAAGGACCCGACGGCGAGGATATATTAAAGATCGCCGAATCCCTCGCGGTGCCAACAATCCTGGTCCCCCATACCGTTTTATTGGACCCAACCCCCAGACAACGTCATATTCTGGACAGACTCGTCAGAGCTTGCGATTTGGTCGTAACAATGACAGAGACGGCAAGACTGCGTTTAATTGAGAACTATGGCGTAGATCAAAGCCACATTACGGTAATCCCGCACGGGGCAATCGATCACCGTACCTTCCAGAACCATCACCTCGTCCCATCTCATTGCCCCAGCTCCGCGAATTCCCGTCCAGTTATCCTCACTTGGGGTCTTCTGGGTCCAGGGAAGGGCATAGAGTGGGCAATTGACGCCATGCCGGGTATGCGTGATCTGATGCCCATTTATTTGGTGGTCGGAAAAACTCATCCAAAGGTGCTTGAACGCTATGGCGAAGAGTATCGGCTTAGCCTTGCTGCACGCGTTGATGCAAACAAAGTCGCTGACATTGTCGACATCGATCCCAGCTATCTCGAACTCCCAGCTTTAGCCAAGCTGGTCGAGAGCGCCGACGTGGTACTGCTACCATACGACTCCCCGGATCAGGTCACCTCAGGTGTTTTAATTGAGGCGATCGCCGCTGGCCGGCCAGTCGTCTCAACCGCCTTTCCACATGCGGTCGAACTGTTGACAAGTGGCTCAGGCCTGATTGTCCCACGGCAGGACCCAGACGCTATGCAGCTTGCCTTGCGCCGAATACTTACAGAGCCCGAGCTAGCAAAGGAGATGGCCAGGCATGCCGCGCTTCAGGCCCCTGCTCTCCGGTGGGGCGCCGTGGCAAAGCGCTACAGGAAAGCCGCAGCACAGATAGCCAATTCAAGGTCTTTCGCATCATGAGATTGCCGAACCTTTCGTTCACCCGCCTCAATCAACTAACCGACGACAAGGGTATTTTTGAGCATGCTGAAGGCACTCTCACCCGCTATGACCATGGTTACTGTGTCGATGACGTAGCACGTGCACTCGTAGTGGTAAGCCGGGTACCCATGACGCTCGAAAACCCGGAGCGACAAAAGTTGTGTGACATTTACCTGTCATTTTTACTTTCTGCGCAAACCAGCAATGGTAGTTTCCACAACCGCCTTGGACTAGACCGGCGTTGGAAAGACCAGTCGTCTGTGCAGGACTGCTGGGGACGCGCCCTCTGGGGACTCGGAACATTCATTTCCTCGCAGCCCGAAGGCCAAGCTAGAGAGACTGCACTCCGCGCCTTCACCATTGGCGCCAAACAGCGTTCGCCATGGCTTCGGTCGATGGCATTCGCTGCTCTCGGAGCTACAGAAGTGCTTCAAGTTCTTCCCAACCACTACCAAGCACAATCGATTCTCAAAGACACCGCATTGCGCATCGGTCGGCCGCGCACATCCATGTCTTGGCCATGGCCCGAGGACCGCCTCGAGTATGCCAATGCTGTTCTACCTGAAATTCTCATTGCTGCAGGAACAGCTTTTACGGACGAGTCGCTTGTGGAAGACGGGCTGATCCTGTTAGGTTGGCTGGTTGAACTTGAAACCTTTGGCGGCCATCTCTCCGTCACCCCGGTGGGCGGCCGCGGACCCACTGACATCTCCCCCGCATTCGATCAGCAACCAATCGAGGTTGCCGCACTGGCGGACGCCTGTGTCAGGGCTCTTAAGATCACCGGAGACCGCAGGTGGGTTGATGCTCTTGAGCTGACTGTCGAGTGGTTTCTTGGAAATAACGACGCTTGCATACCCCTATACGATCCCGTTAGCGGAGGCTGCTGCGACGGCCTGGAACGCTTTGGCCGCAATGAAAACCAGGGTGCAGAGTCAACTCTTGCGGCTCTCTCAACTTTGCAACACGGACATTCACTTTCTGAAAGGGCGTTATGAACACCACCAACGGCGACCTAGTCTCACGTTCCGACTTGCGCCTTTTCCCCGATCCCTCCCGCGTAGTTGCCCAGCTATTCGTTCCCGGTCTGGAACTTGTATTAGACCGCGAGTCCCGTGCCACGGGCGTGCTTTCCCGCATTCTGGAATTACCGGAAGAAACAGTCATCACAACATTAGAGACAATCTCCGATCGATTCACAAAAAGACATAGGGATCTACCATCTATTTTGCTCGAAAACTACCAGCGGGTCATGCATAGAGTGTTGGTTGGCGCAACGCTGACAAAAGAACGCCAAATGCTGGTCGGCGCAAGTTTCACCAAGGAATACTCAGTTGAAGCTTCGGCGCTTTTTAATCCTTCGCTAGTTCCCCATCCCGACCAGTCGGACCTCGATTCTGGGGCGGTCCGGTTTGTCATGAGCCTGCGGGCCGTAGGCGAGGGTCATCTGTCGAGCGTTGAGTTTCGCACAGGCACGGTAGGACCGGGGCACAATCTTAAGCTGGACATTCCCGGAAGGTTTCTTGATGCAGGACGCCACCTGCCAACGGTTCACGACCGCGCGCTCTTTCAAGCAAAGATAGCCGAGACTGGAAATCAATCTGAAACCTCCTCATTCCTAATGAAACTGCTCCCACATCGCTTTGACAATGAAATGCTGGAAGCCGCATTATCAGACTTGGCTCACCAGAGCGATACCCGACGCGGAGAAGGTCGAATCAAGGAATTGGTCCGGCGGATCGCGGCATCCAATTATGAGGTGGTATTCGACGAGACTTCCCCCCTGTCTGAACGGATTCTGTGGCCTTATTCTGACTCTGAATCCCACGGCATAGAGGACGCCCGCTTCGTACAATTCATCAATGATGACGACAGCAAAGTTTACTACGCGACTTACACGGCATTTGATGGAGAGCAAGTGGCACCAAACCTTATCGAAACAGCGGACTTCCGGCATTTCAAGGTTAGCCAACTCGCAGGTCCGGCGGCGAAAAATAAAGGAATGGCTCTCTTCCCTCGGAAAATTGACGGCAACTTCGTCGCATTGTCGCGCTGGGACCGCGAAAACAATGCTATAGCTACTTCCGCCGACGGAAGGGTATGGAAAACTCCCACAACTTTGAGCATTCCCGAACAGACCTGGGAAATTATTCAATTAGGTAACGCTGGTTCTCCCATTGAAACCGAAGCGGGGTGGCTGGTGATTACCCATGGGGTAGGACCAATGCGCGAATACTCCCTTGGCGCGATTCTCCTTGACATACACGACCCGTGCAAGGTTATCGGACGTTTGAAAGAACCCCTCATGCGTCCGGAGGAAGACGAACGCGACGGGTATGTTCCAAACGTTGTCTACTCCTGTGGTGCTATGGCTTTTGGAGATCAGCTGCTGCTTCCCTACGGAGTAAGTGACTCCTCGATCGGGTTTGCCTTCCTAGATGTTCCTAAATTGTTAGACCGGCTTACATCTGATAATTCCTAGCAAGGCTTCGATCAACTGATTGACAGACTCCTAAACGAGACCGGAGGTCAATACAGTACTGTTAGATGGATCCATTCGAACTCGCCGCGAATCTCCCGGCACCTAAATACCATTGAAAATACTCTTGGGAACTGTCTATATCCAGGTTGTAGTCCTCCACCGAATTAGACGGAATACCAGTTTGCGGCCCGCTTAGCTATCTGCTTTTCAGGTCATGGCAGCCCGGTAGCATAAAGGTCAGATTTTCTGCTCTCCGTTCACACTCGTCTCAGATTCTCCGGCTTCGTGTGTCCCGGTCGCAATCTCGACGTGATGGTACTTTCCTCCCCGCAATGCCGAAGCAAGGGCAGCGATCAATGATGCTGCAAGGGCAAAGTAAAATGCCTGGTTCAGCCCTTTGCTGAATGCAGAGGAAATTAGGTTGGGAAAGAATGATTT
>JABEUP010000010.1 GCA_013044365.1 Acidimicrobiaceae bacterium | reverse complement strand
CAATCTTCGTCAACTCGCCAATCTCTTCTACTTTGGCTAGCCATTCCCCTAAAGTCTTCAAAACAGTTCCTCCTGTTTCACAGATATCCCCAAAATATCTAGTGAGCCATCCCACACTCTGAAACGTTGCCCAAATTGCAACTGCAAAACGCCAGGTCGAAGAATCTTATCATAACCACTTCAGGGCCTTTCAATCCGGATAGCCAACAATCAAATTACCACGACGGAGAATACCCAGCTGGAGTACACTATGCTGCCGACTCATTTTGCCCAAACTCTCAACCAAGACCCGCCCGGATGAAACTAAACCGCACCAATCCGTGTTCAGCAATAACTTATTGAAAAGTAATCAGAACCTGCTCCCTACCAACGTCTCAGTCGGCGGTATCTGCTCAAAATGGATAACCATAATTTCCCGGTCAAACCACCGGTCCGGTGCAACCGGGGCCCACAGACACTGGTGATGTTATATAACTAACGCCTGAACTGGAACAATGTGTCAGATGGCTTGACAGGTACCCATGAAAATGTTAGAACCTATAACAGTTTCAACAGGGGGGACGCAGTTGAGTAATTCCAGATTAATCCTTGGTATGAGCTTGACCCTTAGCATCCTGGCGGCCGCATGTGGGTCGTCTAATGCTTCCAAGCCAGCTACCACTTCCAGTACCACAACGCCAGCCAAACTGACCCATATCACCATGGTAGAAGCCGTGTCTGCACCGGCATACGCTCCAGTGACCTTGGCCAAATCAGCTGGGTTTTTCAAAAAAAATGGTCTTGATGTCACAGTCGCACCCCTTCAGGCGGGATCGACGGCGGTACAGGCACTGGTTGGAGGGGGCGCGCAATTCGACGCAGGAGTTGCCAGTGACGTGTTGATCGCAGACAGCAAGGGCGTCGGCCTGATTTCTATTGCCGCATTGACCAATTCCATCAACCTCTATATAGAAATCAACAAGCAATATGCCGCGTCAAAAGGGATAACCTCGTCGGACCCACTAAATCAACGACTGTTGGCTCTGAAAGGGGCGAATATTGGAATTACCGCTCCCGGCTCCATCACTGACCTGGCGGTTCGGATGATGATGTCCAGCGTAGGTCTAAAATCGGGAGTGGACTATCATGAAATTTCGATAGGTTCCCCTGCTGCCAACCTCTCGGAGTTAACCACCGGAACCATCCAGGCCACCATTTTCGACCCGTCCTATTCCCGTCTAGCAACCAATAAGGGTGTGGGTATATTGGGAGTTAAGGCAACCGAATTCCCGGCGCTTAAAGATGCCGCCTTTGGAGCGGTAATTGTGTCAAAGAAATACGCCAGCGCCAACCCGACAATTGTCAAGGAGGTGGCCACCGCATTCGCCGAGACTAACAACTTCATTCACGACCATCCAAATCAGGCACTGGCCGATATCGACAAGCTTTATCCCACAATTAGCCCGGCCATCCTGGCATATTCTGTTCCCCTTTATGGTTTTGCCGTTAACGCCGCCACAAACGCTACGGCGTGGAAAAATATGGCCCAGGTACTGGTGCAAAATGGAGAGCTGACTGCGAGCCAGGCAGCAACGGTGGAAACGCAATATACAAATCAATATGTCCCCAGTTAATCTCGGCTAGCTTAGCTTTGGACCGACAAGGAGAAGCGTAGATGCGAGCGGCTGAATCATTGCTGGAATCTCTGAGAGCATACGGCGTACAATACATTTTTGGATTACCCGGAAGCACAGAGGCGCCATTACTGGACGCCCTGTTAAGCTACCCCGAAATTCATTACGTGTTGGGACTGCATGAGAGTATCGTGGTCGGAATGGCCGACGGATATGCGCGGGCCAGCGGAAAGCCGGCAGTGGCCAATTTGCACACCACCGTTGGAACCGGCAATGGCCTGACAGGGCTTTTCAATGCCTGGAAGGACTATTCGCCGGTGGTAACCATCGCGACGCACAAACATTCGCGGATTCTTAGCCGAGATGGCTTTTGCGTAGGACCGGACTTGGCGGAATGGGCCAGGCCAGTTACCAAATGGTCCTGGCAGGGCATTCATCCCGACCAGGTATCCAACGAAGTTTCCCGCGCAATGAAGGTAGCCGGAACAGCACCCTGCGCACCGGTCTTCCTTTGTTACCCGGAAGATCTTTTGGGAATGGAAATAAGTTCGACAGATGTAGTAGATCAGCATCCAGTGTCCAACATTGAAGATGCCTGGCCGGCCCCGGCACAAATCCGGCTAATTGCGGAAAAATTAGCTCAAGCCAAGCGCCCCGTCATCATTGCCGGAGATGAAGTCTCTTCCACCGGTAGTGCTGGCCTAGTTTCAGAGTTAGCCAATCTGCTGGCAATACCGGTATTTCAGGAATTCCGCCGCTCGGCGCTCACGTGGAACATTGCCAAAGATGATCCTGCCTACGCAGGGGAATACAACCCGAAAGATCCCCTGGTACGTGATGCAGACTGGATATTAGCCTTGGGCTGCCGGCTCTCAATTGAATTCTCACCAGTGACCTCGCCCGATGTTCCACCTTCGGCGAAATTGATTCATGTCCACCGCGATGCGTGGGAAGTCGGCAAGTTGTATCCGCCGGAGATTCCGGTAGTGGCCTCGGTCCGTCCAGTGATGGAACAGATACTGGATGTCATACGCGATGGCACGGTAACCTGGAAGACCGAAACATGGAGCGCCAGGCATCAGCGTTGGCCCCTGTCGAGCCCTCCACCCAAGCAACCAACCCCGTCTGCCGCAACGGGCGTCCTTACTGCAGAAGACATGGCCCGGGCTTTGGCGCGTCACGCCCCAGACGATTCGGTTATCGTCGACGAGGCCATCCGTTCATCTGTCGCTCTTCAGGAAAACTACCCGCTACGGCCCGGAATGTACTTTCATTCCAGTGGAGGCGGGCTGGGCTGGGGACTACCGGCAGCCTTGGGCATCCAGATGGCGTGGCCCGACAGGCCGGTAATTGCTGTGGTCGGGGACGGCAGTTTGCTCTTTGCCGTTCAAGCTTTGTGGACTGCCGTACGTGAAAATCTCCCGGTCAAAGTGATTGTGCCCAACAATGGAAAATACCTGGCAGTTAAAGCCGGTTTAGTTGAGTACAATCATCACGCCGTAGAAACCAACCAGTTCCTGGGCGTGGATTTAACCAATCCTGCCGTGGACCTGGTTGCGGTGTCACAGGGATTTGGAGTTCCCGGCAGGCACGTGGATACCGCGGAACAGCTGGATAAGGCGTTAGCCGAGGCATTTTCCCATCAAGGTCCGTTTCTTGTCGATGTCGCAATCGCTGAATCGCCGCTATCTCGACCCAAGTCCATCGCGGGCCAATAGGCAATAGCCGAACAACAATCCGCAGATATACAATTTAGACGGAGGCAGCAGGTGACAGAGGCAAGAACAAGCGCCCCTTTGTTCGGGATCAAGGTTTTGGAATTGGGGCATATCGTTGCAGGACCCACCGCAGGCCTGATTCTGGCCGATCTGGGAGCTGATGTGATAAAGATTGAACAGCCCAAGGTCGGCGATGCGTCGCGCAATATGCCCAACCATGGAAGCACCTTTTTCTTTCTCAATCGGAACAAACGAAGTTTGGCACTGGATCTGAAGACACCGGCAGGACTTAGGATTTTCGAGCAATTGGTGGCCAAAGCTGACGTCGTCCTGGATAATTTTGGACCCGATCAACTAAGTCGCTGGGGCGTTGGGTTTGACTGGGGACAAAAGGTCAACCCGGGTATTATCTACTGCTCTATTAAAGGCTTTCTTCCCGGCCCCTATGAGTCCCGTCCCTTTCTCGACGAACTGGCTCAAATGGCGGGTGGATTGGCCTACATGACGGGTCCGGTCGGCCAACCGCTGCGTGCCGGCGCTTCCATTGTGGATATCGGTGCCGCGACCTATGCCGTCTTAGGGGTTTTGGCTGCCTTGCTACAGCGCAAATCCACTGGAGTGGGACAGCTGGTAGCATCGGGACTCTTTGAGACAACCGTTTTTTGGATGGGACAGCATATCACCCGCACACAAATCACGGGAACAGTCCCAGCGCCAATGTCAGTGCGGGGTATGGGTAGTCAAATGGGATGGGGAGTGTATCAAGTATTTGACACCCGCGACCGCCGCCAGATTTTTATCGCTGTCACCAGCAATCGGCACTGGGTTCAGTTTTGCCGTGCATTGGGTCTCACCGAATGGGCAGGCGATCCTGAACTCAAAACCAATCGCCAAAGGGTTGCCAACCGCGACCGCATCAATGCCAGGATTACAGAAGTGATCGCCGAAATGAATTTTGACGAAATCTCCTCCCTATTAGCCAAGGAAAATTTGCCCTATGCCCCGATTAATACCCCAAGGGATCTTTTGGATGACCCGCATCTGCAAAAGGGCGGCCATTGGCTATATGTGAAAACCGCCCAGGAGAACGAACTGAGGGTGCCCACCTTACCGATGACCTTTGCAGACGAACACTATCAGACCTACCTGCAACCTCCCCGCTTAGGGGAACACACCGACGAAATCTTGACGGAACTGGGCTATACCCCGTCACAGATCCAAGAACTCGAACTTGGGGGAGAAATTCAAAGCGACGGCGGAATGCTGCAGATCGAGGACGGAGGGGGAACCGACAATGCTACCTAAAAAGGTGACCATTCATGAAGCGGGACCGCGTGAAGGATTTCAATTCGAACCAATCGTACTTCCAACGCGGACCAAGGTGGAATTCATTGAAGCTTTGGCGCGTACCGGACTAACAGACATTGAGGTCGCCTCTTTCGTACGCCCTGATTTGGTGCCCCAAATGGCCGATGCTGAGGAGTTGGTGGCCCAATTGACCCCGTATCCGGGGGTCACCTACACCGCGAGCTATTTGAATGTGAAAGGGCTGGAAAGAGCCAGCAAGACCGGCAAGCTCCGCCTCAAGCATGGCTTGACCATCTCGGCCAGTGAAACCTTCTCACGCCGCAATCAGCACGCCGACCACGCTGAAGCTTATCTTGGACTTGAAAAGCGCGCCGATCTCTTTTGCAGTTGGGGAATATCTGGGGTTTCACTGGGTATCGCAGCCGCATTTGGCTGTAACTTTGAGGGCGACATTCCCCTCGCTAACGTTTTGGACTGGATTCGCCGCCTCGAACACCTGGCACTTTCCAAGGGTCTGGCGCCCGAGGAGATTCGCCTCCTGGATACCATGGGTTGGGCCAATCCACGCGGTATTACCGAAGCGGTTGAGGCGATTTACACTTTGTGGCCAGGAATTCCAGTCAGTTTGCATTTGCACGACACTCGCGGGTTGGGCATGGCCAATGCTTATGCGGCGCTGGTCCTTGGAGTATCTGATTTCGATACCGCGGTAGCAGGATTGGGCGGTTGCCCCTTTGGAGGCCACACCGGAGCCGCCGGCAATCTGGCCACTGAGGACTTTGTCTTGATGTGTCATGAGATGGGCATCGAAACTGGCGTCGATCTGGACGCTCTCATCGAATGCGCCAACTCCGCGGAAATCCTTGTAGGCCATGCTCTTCCCGGAAAAGTTAAGGTGGGCGGCAATCTGAGCCGCTACCGCTAGCAGATATTCACGATATGGCGAAAGGAGGGAAGAATGGTCGCCCAAAGAACCCTGGCGGAAAAAATACTGGCCCGCCATAGTGGGGATTCCGCCGTATCAGCTGGTGATATCGTTTGGGCGGAACCCAATGTAGCCATGCTGGACGACCCCTTGGGACCCAAAATGGTCCAGACAGAATTGCGGCGATTGGGCAACAAGATCAAATATCCGGCACGCGTGGTAGTGATCTCGGATCACTGCGCGCCACCTTCCACCATTGTGCAGGCTGACTTATTAACACTGACCCGAAACTGGGCCCACGAGTACCGGATTGAGAGATTTCACGAATACGAAGGTATCTGTCACCAGGTCATGATGGAAAAAGGGTACGTCCGCCCTAGTGAACTCGTAGTAGGTACCGATTCCCACACCGTCATGGGGGGAGCTTTGGGATCCTTCGCGACCGGGGTGGGCTCGACCGAAATATTGGGAGTCCTTGTTACAGGCCAGATGTGGTTTCGCGTTCCTGAAACGGTCCGAATTGAATGGGACGGTTCGCTGCCAGATGGCGTCATGGCTAAAGATCTCATCCTGCAAGTTCTCGGGGACTTTGGCAGTATGGGGCTAACCTATCGGGCAGTGGAATTTGGAGGCTCCGTCATCGACCAGATGCCAACAGATCAACGATTTGCCCTCTCCAATATGACAGTTGAGGGTGGGGCAAAGGCGGGATTGATCCCTCCCGATTCAGAGACGCTTGCCTATCTTCATGACAGGCTTTCGGAATCAGAACTGGAATCTCTGGTTTTATTGCACCCAGACCCGGAAGCTTCTTATTCTGACCGAAGACTCTATAAAGCAGACACCGCGCAGCCATTGGTCGCGGTGCCCCATAATCCGGGCAATGTCCATCCAATTGCGGATGTGGATAATCAGAAGATCCACCAGGCCTATATCGGAAGTTGCGCCGGAGGCCGCCTGTCGGACCTGATAGCGGTCGCCCGTATTATGAAAGGACGCCACGTGGATCGCGGTGTCCGACTTATAGTATGTCCCGCTTCCCGCACCGTCTACCAGGAGGCCCTGCGTCAGGGGATTTTGGAGACTCTCTATGAAAGCGGTGCCATTATCACCGCTGCCGGATGCGGTGCCTGCGGTGGAGGACATTCCGGGGTTTTGGGGGCGGAAGAGGTTTGCATTTCAGCCACCAACCGTAACTTCAAAGGTCGCATGGGTGATCCCTCATCCCAGGTATTTTTAGCCTCTCCTCTGAGCGTGGCCGCAGCTGCGGTTACCGGCGAGATTACCGACCCGAGATTAATTCTGGCCTAGAAAGCGTGAACCGCATGGAAAGTCGAATCGTTGGAAGAGCGTGGAAGTTTGGAGACAGCATCGATACCGGGCAGATGGCGATAGGCCAGTATACGCGCCTGGGGGTCGAGGTCTACTCCGCCCACTGTTTGGAGAATCTTCGTCCAGAATTTCCACAAACGGTCCAACCGGGTGACATTGTGGTGGCGGGGAAGAATTTTGGTTCCGGGTCTAGCCGCGAGTCAGCGGTCCTGGCGCTGAGATACCTGCAGGTTGGGGCGGTGGTTGCGGAGTTCTTTTCCCGTATTTTTTTTCGTAACGCTATCAACCTGGGGCTACCTGTCATCGAATGCCCACAGGCGAACCTGATAGATGACGGCAATAATATTGAGGTATACCCATTGCAGGGCAAAATCGTCAATCTTACCCAGAACTGCACCTATCAGGGATTGATGCTGCCGGAACATTTAATGAAGATCATTAGAGCCGGTGGGCTGGTTCCCTATTTGGAGCAGACTATTTCCAGTTCTTCGTAGATTTAGCACCAGCTAATCTGCCTTTTAGGGGGAATAATTACAGCACGAACGCGCAGCAAGGGAAACCTACCGCCCAACGATATCCATACTGATATAGTTGCCATGAAGCCAATGTAATTTCTCGGTGACTCGCTTAAATGCCCACGAAATTTTACGGGAGACGCCCGGGTTGATGCTGGCTATCAACTGGACAAAATGACGCATGGCGAACAGCACGGCGACTTCAAGCCGATACCCTCAACTGGCAATAGAGTTCAAGAAATCAGAGTGCCGGATGACTCAGGTATTTATTGGATAATTTACGCAGCTCGGCTCGCTGACATAGTGGTAGCTCTTCATGCCTTTGCGAAAAAGACGCAAGCCTCATCTATGTAAGACATGGCCAAGTGACGGTTCAATGAACTGATGGGAGGTGAGAATGAGAAAGACCGATAATTACGAAAACGTGTGGGATGCGATTGCCGATACGCCGGGACAGAAAGCAAATCTACGCATACGCGCGGGACTTATGCGAAAAATTGCAGCCATCGTGAAAGAAAGCGGTTGGACGCAAACAGAAGCAGCCAAGTGTTGTGGTGTTACTCAGCCTCGCATGAACGATCTCCTCCGTGGTCGAGTATCCCGCTTCTCTCTTGATGCGCTGGTCAACATTGCCACAGCTACCGGTCGCCAGGTCCATCTGGAATTGGAATCGGAGTGAGTTTTTCGAAGTCCCCTAGCCTTTATAGTCAGAACATAATAAAGGAACCTTAACCTAGGCATTTATGTCGCGCCTGCCGTGAAAAGTGATACAGCATCGCGCTTGCCGCTGCTAAAGCCAATCTGGTAATCGACGAGAGTATGTGGGCTGGCTCACTTCAAGCATTCCAGCAGTCGGCGATACCGGGAGACACTCTCCCCGCCAGCCTCATCCCTATCGTCTTTCATCCGGCGGTTGCCGGTGTCCTGGCAAGATTCGAATCTTCACACACGGTTTAGAAAATAGTTCACACCGTCCAATGGGTTATTCCTATTACGTTTAGGCACCTCAGATAGGGTGAGTATACCATTATGTACCGTTGCGTGATGGATAATATTGTACAGTTACCGGTTAATTTGATCGGCCGAAGCGCCGATCGGCACCAGCGATGACCTATATGCGCTAAAAACCTGGTTTCATAGTGTCACGTAACTACTCAGGAGCAGTTACGACCCACACGGACGGGATTTTCGTGGACAAATGCACCAACAACACCAAGGTTACAATTAGGTAAGTGTCGCTATTTCAACCTTCGAAAGAGAACCCTCAACTGCATGTGCTGCCGCAAACACCTCATCCTCACGAAATCGGCGTCCAATCAGCTGGATCCCGTTAGGCAGGGCGAGGCTTGGTAACCCAAAAAGGTTGACCCAGGGAACACACCGCATTTGGTCAAAGAGCTTCATAGTATCCGCGTAGTCGAGCATATAATCGAAGTCCAGCGGCGGGGTAACCATGCCCGCAACCGGAGCAACCACTAATGGATACTCCTCGGCAAAACGCACCCAGGTTTCCAGCATCGCCGAGCGCTCGAGCCAGGCATCGTTATAGATCGCCAGATCCGGTCCAAGTTCAAAGCTGCCGAACATTTGAAGGATGTGCTGCCTGCCCGATTCGTTCATAAGGTGCCCGATTCGAGGAAGCGTTACACGAATCAGGTCAGTACCGTTAATCTCTGCCCAGATCTCTGGCGCCCTATGGAGGTCAGGTAGGACTGCCTCCATTACTTCATACCCAGCATCACCCAGAAGTACGACGGTGTCTGATAGACGCCGTTCGATTTCCGGTGCGATTACCGCGCCAGTCTCGCCCCTAAGAACGGCTACTTTGGGCAATTGGCCAGGAACTGAAGCTAAAACAGGAACACTGGTCGGATCAAGCGGATTCACTCCCGCAATCACTCCGTAAACGGCCTCCAGGTCCGCAACCGAGCGAGCCAGTGGTCCAATAGTACCCATGGCCTGTATTGCTGGCGTTGCCGGAAAAGCTGGAATGGAAGCAACATTAGGAACGACTCCCGGGCTGGTCCGGATCCCATAAACACCGCAGAAGCTCGCCGGAACACGAATAGATCCCCCGAGATCCTGCCCCAGGGCTGCAGTAGCCATACCGCTGGCTACATTGCCAGCCTCACCACCGGAGCTTCCACCTACCGAAAGGGACAGGTTGCGTGGATTTCGCGAGGCGCCATACAAACCACTAATAGTATTCCAGCGAACGCACAGATCGGGCACATTACCATGACCCAGAATTAGTGCTCCAGCGCTGCGCAGGCGGGCAACCACTGAGTCATCCTGCTCTGAAAGGCGATGGGCATTAATGGGTAATCCATCCGTCCGATTCAGACCTTTAACACCGTAACTATCTTTCACCGACATAGGCACGCCATCCAGGGCACCATGGATAGAGCGCCCTCTATCCATGTCTGCCTTCCCGGCCTCGGCTAATACCTGCGAAGCCCGCAACTCGACAAACGTATTTGTCTGCGGATTGACGACATCAATACGCGCCAAATGCGCTTCAATGATCTCCCGACGCGTAACAGTCCCGAACCGAATTAGTGCTTGGATCTCCTCAATGCTTAAAGAACACAAATCCCCCGTCAACTAAACCCCACCCTTCAAGAGCACTACGTTCACCACGATGATACTCATTGATTCGGAAAGTTAGATTAGCCGCAAATAACGTCTTCCCTGAGGATAGAGACGTAAAAATCCGTCGTAGGTAAGTTCTATACGTTTGCGTCATAGAAACTGTCTACCAAAACAGAGGGCTTCTCCGATGCGCCACAGTTCAAGAAGTCTTAAAAAGAAAGGAATGGCAATAATATACCCGACTCAATTAACCACAATTTCATGACTTCCATAATTCAAACGCATGTTGTGCAACTCTGTCCGCATAATCGAACGGTAATACCTAAACGTTGAGCGAAAAGAAGACAGGGCCTGCTGTCGTGCATACATCAGACGAGTTG
>JABEUP010000080.1 GCA_013044365.1 Acidimicrobiaceae bacterium | reverse complement strand
AGTCGCCCTCTGGTTCAGGCCTGGTAGATGGTTGCATTTATGGCCCTCACTGTTTCTTTTATTTCATAATGTACGCGCATGGTCACAGAACGGCTGAAAAGCCAGGTGGTGCGCAATGATGGAATACGGGGTGGGCAAAGGCCGGGTCGATATCGATGGCCCACTTGTCACGCCGCTTACTGATCAGGCGCGAAAGTCTTTAGACATGTTCGGCCTCGAAATGAACGAGGCGAGTCGCGGGAAGTTCTACGCATCAGGTTGGTGGCGCGACTCGACAGTGGCCGCTGATTTTGAGCGGGTATGGCGTATTAACAAAAACAAGACTGCAGTTGTGACCAATCGCACAGAAAGCGGAAGAAGAGAGGCCGTCTCTTTTGCCGAGTTGGCATTCAGGGTGGATCGCATCGCGGCTTACCTGATTGAGGCTGGTGTTACAGCCGAAGATGTAATCTCGGTTCAGCTTCCAAATTGGTGGCAATTCAATGCAGTTGCGCTTGCGGCTTTGAAGATCGGTGCGGTTTTGAATCCTATCATCCCTGCCCATCGCGATAGGGACGTAAGGTTCATGATGGGCCTGATCTCGAGTACAGTGTGCTTCTTCCCTTCCATCTACCGTAAGTTTGACTACAAGGAGATGATGTCGAAGATTGCTAGAGACCTTCCTTCCTTGAAACGACTGGTTGTGGTGGACGGCGAAAGGTGCCATGGATTCGTATCGTTCGAGGAGGATATTCTCGGGATTCCCTGGGAGTCCGGAAACAAGGTCCGACTGCAAGAAGGAAAACCCGACCCGGATAAAATTGCAGAAATTCTGTTCACCTCAGGGACAACAGGTGAACCCAAGGGAGCAGGGCATACGAACAACACTATGTTTTCCCGCGCCCGCTCTGTGTACCAGATTCTTGGTTTGACCCAGGATGATATCGTGTTCATGCCTTCGGCGCTGGGGCATTCCACGGGCTTTATTTATGGTTGCATCACTCCCGCAATGCTCGGGATGAAAGCTGTTTATCAGGATATCTGGGATCCTGAGCGGGCACTTGAAATAATCGAGCGGGAAAGGGTGACGTGGTCGTTCGTCTCCACTACGTTTGTAGTCGATTTAATCAGAGCCCAAAGGAAAGCCAAAAGGGATATATCCAGCCTTCGCTACCTGGTGTCTGGCGGCGCAACTATTCCGCCGGCGGTAGTCAGGGAGGCTGGGGAGGTTCTCTCGGCGCGCCTGATGGCTGTCTGGGGAATGACCGAAAACGGGGCGGTGACCTGCACGCGTCCGGAGGAGCCCCCGTTTGCAGCATCAGAGTCTGACGGAACTGCATCTCCGTGGATGGAAATGAAAATTGTCGATTTGGGGACAAGAGAGGACGCAGGATATAACGCAATTGGTGAGCTGAAGGTTAGGGGAGCATCACAAATGTTGGGTTACGTGAGCCGACCCAGTTTCAACAAGGTTTCATTTGACGATCAGAGTTGGTTTTCCACCGGGGATCTGGCCAGGATAGATCATACTGGACACTTGAGGGTAACTGGCAGGATCAAAGACGTGATTATCAGAGGCGGAGAGAACGTACCTGTCACAGAGATAGAGTCATTGCTTTACGGTCATCCGGCAATTTTAGCGGTAGCAATAGTCGGCTATGCGGATGACCGTCTCGGCGAGCGAGCCTGTGCCGTTGTAGTGCCAATTTCCGGCGTGGAGCTGCGGTTGAGCGATCTGACGTCATTCCTTGAGGCAGCCGGCGTCGCAAAGGTGTATTGGCCGGAGCGTCTGGTGATCGTGGACTCCTTGCCCTATAACTCCGCGGGCAAGGTGAAGAAGTTCAAGCTTCAGCTGATGTTGGCTGAGGATCAAGTGCTAGATGAAGGGAACTGATCCATGAATCGATCAGATCAGGATATAAGGCGGGTGGGTAAGGCTGGGGATGATTTGATCGAGGCCGAGAGATTCGCCGCGCTGCTGGCTGGGTATTCCGAAAAGATGGACCGTATGGAAATGTTTGATCCCGAGGTGATCGCACTTCTTAAAGAGCACCGGGTATGGAAGGCCGTGCATGGTGATAACGGTCAGGAGGCGACACTCACGCACCAATGCCGATGGATCGAGGCCCTTGCCGCCCGGTGTACTTCAACGGCTGTTTTTGTGCAAAGCCAGCTGACGGTAGGACACACGATATTGCTGTCTAATTCTCCGCTTGCAGGCCATCTATTGAATGAGATGCGTGAAGGAACCATCTGGGGTTGGGGACTCACCGAGGCAGAGGCTGGATCAGATATCTTATCGATGAAGACATCTGCCCGCAAGGAAGGTGATGAGTTCGTAATAAGTGGCAATAAGCGCTTTATCAGCAATGCTGGCATAGCAACTCGATACCTGGTGTTTGCCAGGACCAGTCCCGAGCGAAGTTCCAAGTCGATTAGTGCATTCGTTGTGCCATCAGATACTCCGGGTCTCGCTATTGCCAGATACGAACACAAAATGGGTTTGCGCGCTTCACCAACTGGCGATGTGGTTTTAGACGATGTTCGCGTTCCGTCAGCATCACTCGTTGGGGAAATTGGAGAGGGAGTAGGACTGGCGTTGAGCACTCTTCGTTGGAGTCGCCCACTGATAGGAGCGGTGAGTGTGGGTGTGGCGCGCGGTGCTTTTGAGCATTTGATTAAGGTTGTGGGACCAACTGACAGGGAACTCAGGGTGTTGACAAGCAAGCATCAGGCTAGGGGACACAAGCTTGCCGACCTTCTGATGCAGGTCTTTGCCGCAAGGACCTTGCTTTACGATGTCACTACCAGGGCTGATCGAAATGGGGAACTTCCTCCAATGTGGGAAGCCTCAAGCGTAAAGGCGTTCTGCAGCGACGTCGCAATGAAGGTCGCCAATGAAGCTTTGGAGGTGGCTGGAAGGGAGGCGGTGGGGGTGGATGCTCCCCTCCAGCGTTATTACCGCGACGCCAAGATACTCCAGATCTTTGAGGGTACCAATCAAATTCAGAAGAACGCAATTATGAAAGAACTGGATCTGGTGAACTTTGCCGTTAAATAGCAGGTATTTCAGTATGATTGAGCAAGCCGGATTGGGATCGATTTTCGCGGATCCGTATTTGGTCCGTATAACTCATTTGTGTCGATGGTCTGCATTGCAAGATATGGTAACCCGGCAATGAATGGCATAGGCATCCTTCTTCCTTTTAGGTCCTGTCCAGCAGGCGATGCGGTGCGTCTGGGAATAGAAGCTGAAGAACTTGGCTATTCGGCCGTTTGGGCGCCGGAAGTCAGCACTTTCGACGCATTCTCGGTCGTGGCGGTCTTGGCGGGGGAAACCGATAAAGTAAGACTTGGGACTGCCATAGTGCCGTTGGATACCCGGTCGCCGGCGCTCTTGGCGATGACTGCGGCAACTCTCTCCGATTTGGCTCCCGGACGTATTTCTTTAGGGCTTGGTGTGTCAACGAAGACGATAATTGAAGGTTGGCACGGTCGTGACTTCGGGCGTTCTTTGGCCAAGGTTTGTGATGCCATTACAATCATTGATCAGGCCTTGAGCGGACAAACTACCAATTACCACGGCGAAGCTTTCCAATCTACCGGGTTTCGTCTGGATGTTGTCCCTCCGGAGAGGCCAAGGATATATCTTGCTGCTTTGGGGCCAGGTATGCGTAAACTGGCGTCCGAATTGGCAGACGGTTTGATATTAAATTTCACACCGAGGTCGAAGGCCCATCTGCTGGTGTCGCAGCTTTCAGACATAGTGCGACCCTTTGACAAGACTACCTTCGTAAGAGTAGCCATTTCCGATCCGGCAGGGGATGCAGATCGACGTGTTCGAAGGGAGATGGCATCCTATTTTCGAATCGCCCAATACAGGAGCTGGTTGGTCTCGCTCGGTCTCGACGATGCGCTGTCAACAGAAGGGGATCTTGACACCGTGGCAGGGCAATTGCCGTCCGACTTCGTAAATGACGTGTCCATTATTGGAAACCCCGAGGAATGCGGTCGAAAGCTCGAGGAGTTACGGGTGAAAGGCATAACTCCGATAGTCGTGCCTTCTATTGCGGCGGGTGATCTGGCTGCCTACAGACGCATAATGCATGCGCTTGCTACAGGGGTTGGTGATTTGTGATTGCTTGTTGCAATTATTGCGGGTAGAGAAAATGACAGTTGGGGAGTCCGCACGGAGTGAGGATTGCCTCAATCCCTAGAGTCTGGAATTAAAGAGATGAATACCAATATACCGATTTCCGATGATGACAGGCGGCTCCTCATAGAGACAGTGAGCAGCTTGGTTGCCGCCAAGATTGAACCACTTGCCAAACAAATCGACCAAGAGGGCGAAATTGCCGGAGGGATTTTCAGCGCGTTGGCCGAGTCCTGTTTGCTTGCTGTACATGTTCCGGCTGTTTACGGGGTTGATGGAGCGTCGGTAGCAGACGGCGTAGTTCTTATCGAAGAACTCGCGAGAGGCTGTGCCTCGGTTGCGTCGATACTTGTAATGAATTTGGCGGGCATTGCGGCACTGGTTGCGAGTAAAAATGAGAGGCTCAAATCGGAACTGTTGCCCCACGTTGCCAGAGGGGAGGTGATTTTGGTATGGTCCGCGGAGGCATGGGAAGATCAGGGTGAAATAACTGCAACGCCTGATTCCGATGGCCTTGTTCTCAGTGGCAAACTT
>JABEUP010000079.1 GCA_013044365.1 Acidimicrobiaceae bacterium | reverse complement strand
TCCGGACAGGGAAGGCTTAGAGTTGCCGCCAGATCCAGGCTGTGAACAGTTAATTCGAATGTGCGAGTAGGAATATAGTCTGCCAGCGTCATCGTCCCCCAAGGAGTTCCAACAGAAGTGTCGTCTTTACTGCTGGAGACCAGCGCCAGTGTCTGATCGGCCAATTCTTTGACATAGGAGGCGGGGTCACTGCCCAAAGCCTTGCCTGCTTCGATTCCTCGTCGAGCGATTTCATCCGGATCGGCGCCGGAGTTTCTGACAGCAATGAAATATGCCACGGCATCGTCAATCTTGGGACCGCCACTTTGTTTGCCGAGATAGTTGTCGATGGTTAATAATGCTCGACTGGCATGACCAACCAGATCTTTTACTTTCCAAACTCCGAGCGCTGGTACTTGCCATTTATCGGCGGGTATTTGAGACACCAACTTCACAAAAGAATTAGCCGATGAAATAAAGCTTGCTCGATAGGAGTCATTGGCGGCTGGTCGCATTTTGGGAATTATAAGGCCACCAGCCAGAAAATGTCAACGGTTCTCATTTCCCACTTAAGAACAGAAAAATCGAAGCTTAAATAGAGGTGGCCAGCAGGTTGACAGCTGTGGCTGGCTTGCCCAGCAGGTAGCCCTGGCCAAATCTGATCCCGAGATCTTTAAGCGCGCTGAGTTCTTCGGGGGTCTCGATTCCTTCTGCGATTACTTCGGTGTTGGTTTCATTCGCAAAGGTAATTACTGCAGTTGTTAAGGCCATTCTAACCGGGTCTTTGTCGATATTTTGAATCAATTCCCGGTCAAGTTTCATGATATCGGGAGACAACTTGATTATGTGGGAGAAGCTTGAGAAACCGGATCCGGTATCATCGATTGCCAGTCGCACTCCAAGACCTCTGATGCGGGAAAATCTCTCTATAAGTCGTGGGTAGTCCTCTACCTGTATATGCTCGGTGAGTTCAATGATGACCCGGGATGTATCGATTGATCCCAGCAGTTCGATTATCTTGTCGGACAAAATTGCTTCAGGTCCGACGTTGACAGCAATGGCGGCCTGGACTGGAAGATCACTAATATGCTGCAAAGCACTTGTCATGGCTGCAAGCTCCATATCTATTCCCAGGCCAACGCTGTGGGCATCTGCGAACCAGATATCCGGTGGCTGATAGGGGGTATCCCCGAATCGAGCCAATGCCTCGGTTCCGACGAGGATGTTAGTTGTTAGATCGAAGATCGGCTGAAATACAAAGGAGATCTTGCCTGATTCGAGAATCTTTTCCACCCGCCTTTTCTTCTCAAGATTCTTGGTGAAAGCCGGGTTGATAATATTGGCGACGAAGTCGGGTATCTGAGTCTGCGAATATGGTGATTGGCCCCCACCGCCATTGTCGTCTGACAACAGATTGGATGTAACCCGTTTGATCTCGGCTGCACTCCCAATTGCAGTTGTAATGAACTCAGCCAAACCGCTCAACACTTTAACGTCAGAGCTGGTAAATGAATTCGCATGTGTCGAACTTACTTTTAAGATGCCTAACGGTATTTCCCTGTTTACAAGCGGAACACAGACCATAGATATGGTGCCAACCTGGCGGCAGGTATCACGGTCTACCCGGGGATCAGTCTCGGAGTCAGAACAGATCAGCGTGGTACCGCTGCGAAGTGCCAACCCGGAAAGGCTTGATTCAGAATTGAGTCGCAGGCCCAGGCTGTACCAGAGCGTGCCAGTGCAGCAGACATAGGTAAGAGTCACCCCATCCTGTTCAAGAAGTTCTACAACTGCTCCATCAGCACCACTAATTAGTTTGAGGGATTCGTTGACGACCCGCTGCATCACAGTCATGGGATCGTTGGAATCCTGGAATATATTGGCAATACTGCTGAAACTATTCATTGGATGTACTAACTACTGGTCTTACGATAACCACCTACCTAATTATTTAAGGAACTTGGCTAACCGATTTCAAACCGCGATATTAATTCCAGACGCCAAGGGGAGTAAATGCTGACCAACGATGCGACACATTTCCCCTTTGGAACCGATCTCCGCCCAGCAATAATAAGATACAACCAGAACACCAGTAAATCTAGAATTGTCAATCTAGATCTGACAACTTGAGACAAATATTTGATATTAAGTCAATCCAGTTCGGAATTCTTAAACAATGGTAGGCGGTTCGAGTGGTAAAAATTACCCTTTGACGCATAATGCCACTCAATGTGGTGAGAATTGAAAACTGTGGACTCCATGGAGTCCATGCAGGTTCGGTGGTGCCCGTGAGAAGCGCTGAATGGAAATCGAGTTCTTCTCTGTAGTGGTTGGATGGCATCGAAGACCACCCGGCACCGGTTAATCGGAAGTCGCAGTTTTCTTAATTTTGATCGTCAATAACCTGTTCAGTAGTCGAGACTTGCTAGTGAGGCAACTGAAGCCGGAGGTGGCGTGTGAAAACAGTCGGGAAGTAGACGCCGGGAGAAATCCGGCGGCAAGCGTTAGATATCTTGTGGAAGAATCCTGACCAGTTCACTCAAACCGTTTCGACCTTCGACGGAACTAAAGCTACATTGCGATTGACAGTTATTGTCAGTAGTTGTTGTCTGTCGGAGACTCTTTGTTTTCTTTTCAATCGCCTGGGAAATTACCCTTTATTTTTTCAGTTTCCTGTGGTATGGTCCGCGATGTTACCGGCCCTTGCGGTCGGCTGTGAAGCGGGGTAGTAGAAAGGTAAGGCGCAATGGCCCATAAGAAAGTATTGGTTCTGGGTGGAAATTTTGGCGGCCTGACCGCTGCTCTTGCGGTACGTCATGAGTTGCACGGCGAAGTTGACGTGCGGGTGGTTTCGCAGTCTGACGAGTTCATATTTAACCCTTCGCTAATCTGGCTTCCATTTGGAAAACGTCGTCCCTCGGACCTTAGCTTCCCTCTCGCGCCCACTTTTGACACTCACGGGATTGATTTTGTCCACGCAGCGGCCACCGGGCTAGATCTTGCAGGCAAGAAAGTGATGACCAGTTCTGCTACTTACGATTACGACTATCTCGTTATTGCCACCGGCTACCGCAATAACTTTGCTGCAGTGCCCGGGCTGGGTCCAGGTGGCAATGCCTACACCATTACTACTCTCGAAGATGCAATACATGCCGGAGAAGGATGGCGACGTTTTCTTTCAAACCCGGGAGACATCGTCATCGGAGCGTCCCAAGGAGCAGGATGCTTCGGTGCCGCTTACGAGTATCTGTTCAATGTCTCCCACCAACTGCGCAAAGCAGGGCTGAAGAAGCAGGTCAAGCTTACCTATGTGTCTTCTGAACCATTCTTGGGACATTTCGGCATTGGCGGCCTTCCTCATGGAGAGGCGTTGTTGGGTATGTTTCTCAAAAAGGAACGCATAGAAGCAGTGGTGAACACAGCCATGGATCATGTCGATGAAGGTCGTCTGGTGTTAAGCGACGACAGGACTTTCGACTTCTCTTACTCCATGATTATTCCGCCATTTGTGGGCCAGGATTTTATTCGGGACACCCCCGGGATAGCTGACGACAAGGGGTACGTGAAAGTTCGCGATACCTACCAAACTAACGACTACGACGATGTCTACGCGGTGGGTATTGCGGCTCAGGTAACCGTACCCTGGCAGTCCGCCGTCCCAGTGGGTATTCCAAAGACAGGGTTTCCAACTGAGCGCATGGCACATGTCGCCGCGAGAAATATCGCGGCACAGATAAAAGGTGAGCCGCTTGGTTCACACGAAGCGTTCGGCGACATGCCAGCCGTCTGCGTGATGGATGCAGGAAATAATGGCGTCATCATCCTTGCTGACAAAATGCTTCCTCCCCGGGGTCATGGCATTCTTATTCCTGGCCCCCAGGCGCATGC
>JABEUP010000078.1 GCA_013044365.1 Acidimicrobiaceae bacterium | reverse complement strand
CGGTATTTCAGTAAAACATTTAAGGTCGACTTGGCAACTTGTTCGTCGATATCATCGAGACCCAGATTTACCAGCGTCAACGCCCAGTCAAGAGTCTCTGAAATACTCGGACGCTTCTTCAAGTCAAGTTCTCTCAATGATGCAACAAACGAGACAATTGACTCTGCTAGCACTTCGGATACACCTGAAATCTTCGAAAGAACGATCTCCATCTCCCTTTCCTTGTCTGGATAGTCAAGAAAAAGGAAAAGGCATCTCCGCTTCAGGGCCTCAGACAGTTCCCTGGTATTGTTCGACGTCAGAAAAACAAGCGGTACTTGATTAGCCACCATGGTTCCGAGCTCAGGAATTGAAACCTGATAGTCGCTCAACACCTCCAGCAGCAATGCTTCAGTTTCGGTTTCAACGCGGTCCACCTCATCGATAAGCAGCACAACTGGATCTTCAGCCCGAATGGCCTGGAGCAGCGGCCTCTGCAGCAAAAACTCCTCCGAAAAAATGTTCGCTTCCACGTCGCTCCATGAAGCACTATTCCCGTCGGCCTGGATGCGCAAAAGCTGCTTCTTGTAGTTCCATTCGTATAGGGCCTTTGACTCGTCGATGCCCTCGTGACACTGCAGCCTGATCAGACGCGCACCAAGAGCCTTGGCGGTACTCTTGGCAAGCTCAGTCTTCCCGGTACCCGCTGGTCCTTCGACCAGGACCGGCTTTCTCAGACGGTCGGCTAAAAACAAAACGGAGCATATCTCCGAGCTGGGGAGGTAATTCACTCCTAATAGGAGCTCTGCAACTTCGGCTGGAGAGGAAAAGCGAAACTTCCCTAGATCATCAGTCACCCTCTTACCTGACCATTACCCTCTATCACGAACTTTTCCGTAGTCAATTCCTTTAGTCCCATGGGACCCCGCGCGTGCAGTTTTTGAGTGCTGATGCCGATTTCGGCGCCAAAGCCAACCTCACCACCGTCCACGAATCGAGTGGATGCATTAACCAATACCGCCGCGGCATCGACCTCTTTAATGAACCGCCTTGATGCGGAGTAATCATTGGTCAGAATGGCTTCGGAGTGCCCCGACCCGTATTTTCTGATATGGCTTATTGCCTCGTCAAGTCCGCTGACACTCTTTACGGCTAGGATCAGATCCAGGAATTCGGTCTGGTAATCATCATCTGTTGCCAACGTCGACTTTGCCAGATATGACTGAGACTTCGAATCCGCCCGAAACTCAACATTGTACATCCGCTCCTCAAGCCTTGGCAACAGTTCCCTTGCGATGCTTTCGTGAAGCAATACAGTTTCAACTGCGTTGCACACTGAGGGTCTTTGAACTTTTGCATTAGCGATAATCTCAACCGCCTGGTCCAGATCGGCGGACTCATCTACGTAGATGTGACAGTTACCGTCCCCATCAATTACGTAAGGAACCGTTGCATTTTCGACGATCGCGCTAACTAGCGATGGACCTCCCCGAGGGATTAAGCAATCTATGTATCCTCTTAACTTCATAAACTCCGTCGCCGACTCCCGAGAAGTGTCCCGAACGAGCGTCACTGCTGCCTCGGGTAATCCAGCCTTTTTTAAACCTGCGGACAAAAGGTTTGAGATCTCTATATTGGAATTAATTGCGCCTGACGACCCACGGAGAAAAGCAGCATTGCCGCTTTTAAGGCAGAGCGCAGCAGCATCTGAGGTTACATTTGGTCGGTTCTCGTAGATGATTCCCACAACGCCAAGGGGCACCCTAACTTTGCGGATCTGAAGTCCATTCGGTCGGACCCAGCCGCCCACAATCTCACCCACCGGATCTGCCAGCGCACCAACGTCCTTTAGCCCTTGGGCCATGGCGTCGATCCGGGTTTGACTGAGCATCAGCCGATCTATCACCGCCGTGGAAGTCCCTGAGGCCTGCGCAACATTGATATCCACCCGGTTAGCCTCGAGAATTCCATCTGAGCCAGCTGTAAGAAGATGGGCGCAAATCTCAAGTGCTTCATTTTTATGCGCGGTGGATGCCAGAGCAAGTAATCTCGATGCCGCCTTTACCTGCTTAGCCTGCTCCAAAAGAGTGATCTCCAGACCTTCAGCAGCGCCGCGTTCCCTATCAGACATTTCATACCCACTTCTTGGAAGCCGCTGCTGTACACATCGACTTGACCAAACTAGCTAGACCAACACAACCAAATCATCCCTGTGAATCAAAATACTAGAAGGACTTTGGCTGTCTGTAACCTTAGACTTAGTGGCTAAACGGAGATCCTCTGCCGACACCCGCACAAGTCCCTTTGCAATCACCTCTCCATAAAGATCACACACCTCAACCGGATCATCCTCTAGAAATGATCCCTCAAACGAATGCACACCAATACTGAGAAGTGAGCTCGAATGTTCCAGAATCGCACTTTTGGCGCCATCGTCGACCAATACCCTGCCAACAGATGGATTGGCAAAAGCAATCCAAAGCTTACGTGCGCTTAGTCGGACCTTCCTTTTGTTGACATAGGTTCCCAACCCAGGTCTTCTGTCACAAGCCTCCACCAGAACCAGTTCCCTCGTTGCGCTTGCAATTAGGACATCAACCCCGGACCACGAAGCTATCGATGCCGCCTGCAATTTCGAAGCCATTCCGCCCGATCCCCTTTGTGTACCTGGTCCGCCTGCAGCGGCCTTAAGAACCTCTGAAATCTCGTCAATCTCCTCGACCAACGATGCTTTAGCGTCAACTCGGGGATCCGAGGTATATACACCATTTTGGTCAGTCAGCAGTACAAGCAGATCAGCAGTTATGAGATTTGCCACCAACGCTGCGATCCTGTCATTATCTCCAAATCGAATCTCGTCATCGGCAACAGCGTCGTTCTCATTGATTACCGGTATAACGCCCAGCTCCAAGAGCTTCTCCAGCGTTTGTCTGGCATGCAGATATTGCTGACGGTTGATGAAATCCAGAGGAGTCAAAAGAACCTGCCCGGCAATTAAACCGAATCCACCCAGAGCTTGATTGTAGGCTGCCATCAACCTTGACTGTCCGACTGCAGATAAAGCCTGGAGAACGCTGAGATCGGAGGGCCTTTTATCGACGATTCCCAGGGTATTCAAACCGGCGGCAATTGCGCCCGAACTGACTATTACTGCAAAATGACCGCGATCTCTGATAGCCGCAATTTGTGAGGCTATAGCACGAAGAGTGCCATGTGATATAGAACCGTCACCACCAGTGACCGAGGAGGATCCAAGCTTCACCACGAGTCGCAACTGAAACCTCCTACAAGTTCTCCTGGTACTCAAAACTGAAGGCAGCTATCCTTACTTCGTCGCCTTCACGGACTCCGCTTCGCTTCAGAGCTCGGTCGACACCGAGTTTCTTCAAACGTGATTGAATATAGTCGATTGCCTCGGGCGTTGTGATATTAGAGATCGCGACGGTTCTCTCCACCGTCCTACCCTTGACTCTAAAAATTCCATCAGGATCTTTCACGACTTCAAAATTCTGAGGAATTGGCCGATGAATAACGATATGGTCCTCAACCAACTTTGGGACCTCTCTGGTTGCAGTTACCATGGCCTCCATCTGGTTGACCAGGTCTTTTATCCCCTCACCGGTTGCCGAAGAAACCGCAAAAGAAACTAAGCCGCTATCTAAAAGGTCTTTAATTTGTGAAGAGTCAACAGTATCTATCTTTGAAACAACTACCAATCTCGGCCGAACGACTAAATCGGCCATATATTTTTCTAACTCGTTCATCAGAACGTTCAGCTGTTCTGCCGGAGCCGAGGGAGCAGTGGGCGAGGGATCGATTAGCACCAGCAATGCCTTGGCCCTCTCAATATGCCTCAGGAACTCATGTCCTAGTCCCTTCCCCTCGCTGGCGCCCTCGATTAGACCAGGTATATCAGCAACGATGAACTCCGAAGAGTCATTCCTATCGCCGACCCGGACCACACCAAGGTTAGGTATCAAGGTGGTAAACGGATAATCTGCGATCTTAGGCTTGGCGGCAGATATAACCGAGATCAGAGTTGATTTTCCGACATTGGGAAATCCTATGATCGCAATATCGGCGGCAAGTTTGAGTTCTAGGTTAAACCAGAACTCCTCCCCCTCTTCACCCTGCTCGGCGAAACTTGGCGCTCTTTTGGAATTCGACAAAAATCGCGTATTACCACGACCTCCCTGTCCACCCTTCGCCGCGAGCCACCTCGCGCCTGCTGTGTCCAGGTCTACGACCAACCGGCCATCAAGATCCTTGACCACCGTTCCGATGGGAACTTCTACAGTGATACTTTTTCCTGTGATCCCATGCTTCTTTTTGCCTTGCCCATGCGAACCGTTTTCGGCACCTCGATGAGGAAAGTCTCGGAACATGAACAGGGAGGTAAAGTTATGTGTAGCCTGAAGCCAAACATCTCCGCCAGCGCCGCCATCCCCTCCATCTGGACCGCCCTTGTCAACATGTGCCTCTCGTCGAAATGAGATAGAGCCCGCACCACCGTCACCCGCCTTGACATGAATTTGTGCACTATCAACAAAATTTGACATATAACCTCAAAGTCAAAAGACCCCGGCAGTTCTGCAAAAGCAGATATTCCGAGGTCTACTTGGTATCCGAACTAAAATGTTGGTACAGCAGAATAATTCAGCTGGAAATACCTTCAGCGACAACAGTGACCACTCGACGACCGCGATGCTCACCATACTTTACTTTTCCCTCTGAGGTGGCAAATAGCGTATCGTCACCACCTTTGCCAACGTTCACGCCAGGATGAAACTTCGTTCCACGCTGTCGCACCAGGATAGCTCCTGACTTAACCGTCATACCATCGAAGATCTTCACGCCCAATCGCTGCGCTTGCGAATCCCTTCCGTTTCTGGTTGAGCCACCGCCCTTAGTCTTTGACATCTAAACTCTCCTTGGAGTTTTATCTTAAATCCCTGCAATCGAATTAGTAACGCCGGACTGCGCCGGTAGAAATATCTACTTGTTGATTCCAGTGATTTCCACTACTGAGTACTTCTGCCTGTGTCCCCACTTACGACGGTACCTGGCTTTTGATTTGTATTTGAAACCAACCACTTTTGGTCCCTTGGCAATACCAACCACTTTCCCAGTTACCGATGCAGCACTCAGCTCGGAACCTTCCGTAAATACATCTTCGCCGTCCACAATGAGGATAGGTTTGAAGACAACGTCGCCTCCTTCGTCAACGCTGAGCAACTCAACATTGACGACCTGTCCCTGCGAAACTTTTTCCTGCTTACCACCAGTTGTGATCACCGCATACATAGGTGTAACAGTGTACCCGCACTAAAGGAGAGATGGGTCAAAAATCAGCCCTCTTCCTTCACAAGTTGGACAAACCGAAGAAAAAGACTCCACTAATCCCTCTGAAACTCTTTGCCTTGTCATCTCCACCAGACCCAGTTCGGACATATCGAACACCTGCGTTTTGGTTTTATCCCGCGCAAGGGCAGCCCGGAACACCCGCATCACGTCTTCCTGGTTGGCTTTGATCATCATGTCTATGAGGTCGATGACGATGATCCCGCCAATGTCGCGAAGCCTCAGTTGACGGGCAATCTCTTCCACCGCCTCAAGGTTGTTCCGGTGAATTGTTTCCTCAAGCGAGTGTGATCCCACATTTTTCCCGGTATTGACGTCTATTACCGTTAGAGCCTCTGCTCTGTCGATGACCAAAGATCCACCGGAGGGCAACCACACCTTTCTTCCGATAGCCTTGTGAAGCTGCTCATGAACATGGAACTGTTCGAATAAAGGCAGTGCCCTACGATCCTTGTCATAGAATTCAACACGATCGGCCAGCTCAGGCGAGATCGAAGAGACGTACATGGAAACCTCTTCATAGAGATCCCTGTCATTTATGATCACTCCGCGGTAGTTGCGATTGAATTCCTCACGAATGACCCGTACGGCGACCTGTGGCTCCTGATATAGCAGCGCTGGAGCATGCGCGAGACGTGCCCGTTCTTCGATTCTTTCCCACATGCCGATTAGGTGATCGGTATCACGACGCAGCTCGTCCGCAGTGGCGCCCTCCGCGGCAGTACGGACAATCAATCCAAACCCGGCTGGCTTGATATCGTCGAGTATTTTTCTCAGCCTCTTGCGCTCATCCTCTGGAAGACGCTTGGAAATTCCGTAACTCTCCGAGTTCGGTATCAATACCAAAAATCTTCCCGGCAGCGAAACCTCCTGGGTAAGCCTGGCACCTTTGGTCCCAATCGGATTCTTCGTAACTTGGCATACGACTGTCTGTTTTGGACGAAGAAGCTGTTCAATACGTACAGATCTCTGGTCAGTATCGAGTAGATCTTCACGTTCATATCTGACATCGCCACGGTACAGAACAGCATTTTTGGGCGTTCCAATATCTACAAATGCCGCCTCCATACCGGGAAGCACATTTGTAACCCTACCCAGATAAATATTTCCATCTATCGCGTTCGGATCGGTATCCGATTTTGACACGTAGTGCTCAATGAGGGTCCTGCCCTCAAGAATTGCGATCTGGGTTACACCATCCAGGACATGTACACACATCAGATATCTGCCAACTGGACGACCATTCCGCTGCCGGCCAAATCTTTGCAGCGGTCGTCGTGGCGACTTGCTGTCCATCTCGGCAAATTCTGACATGAACTCCTCGGTCCTATATTGGACCGGTCCTTTGGACAGTATCTCCTCCCGCTCTTTGGATCCGAGGATTCCCAGGCGTTTCTTCTTTTCTGCCGGCGAAGTACCGCCGTCTTTCTTAGCCTGCGCGGAACCGCCCAACGTCGACCGCAATCGGTTGATATATCCCGGAGCGACTTTTGGGGTCTCTTCTTCCGGTTCAGGGGCAACGCTCTCTACAGGCCGCGCTGATGTCCGAGAGTACCCACGATTGGAAGAGCGTCTCCTCCTCGGAGATGTACCGCCTTGAGCAGCCGCCGGAACTATTCCCGTTGGCTCGTTATCGGGATTTTCCTGGCTGGATTGGTTAACGACTCTCCGATTAGGCCCGCTGTGGCGTCGCCGTCTCTGGTTGGAATTGCCCGAATTTCTGACCTGGTCCTCGGATGAACCCTGAGTTGATCTCGCACCATCGTACGAGGGATTCTTGTCTGCCATACGGCATCACCCTTCTAAATCTTGTTTTGCCGGCAGCACGCTTGGGAAAAGGTTCTCCACATTTAGAAGCGAATTCTTCATCCACGCAGTAAGAAAATGGCGTACGTGCCAGCCCAGAAACCGAGCCAACTATTGGCTCATAAGATCCTCCTGATGCTGTGTCTGGCTCATAGTCGCGGCTAGCTTGGCTGATCTCACGACCATACATATATGGCGCAAGAAGTACCAAGCCAAAGAAATAACCGAAGTCGTACCAGTTGTTCAGCATTTGACCATCAGTTTAGCGGCAATTGGATGTGGGTGCTTGCCTTAGCTGGGCGATCGCACAAACAAAAAGCATTTAATTCGCATTTCCTGGGATTTGCCTCGGCTCCGTCAGCCACCACCAACATTATTACCCATCCCACACAACAGCGGTAAATTTCACGGTGTCCTGTCCGGAATCAGAAGGGCTGGAATTATAACCCTTCCGAGTGCGTAAAAGGTTTCGACTTATCCGGCAGAAGTTGTAGTCGATCCAGGCGCTGACACCCCAAGGTTGGTTGAATTCGAAACCCCTGGAGCTAAGTGCGGGACCCCAAAAGTGGTGCTTGGCACGGGGTTATTTATCAGGTAATCGAAAATAGACCTTACCACTGGCGCCGCCGCACTGGCACCATATCCACCATTCTTGATGACTGCAGCTATAACATACTGGGGCTTTTGGACCGGGCCAAATCCCACGAACCAAGAGTTCGGTTCCTGACCAGTAACAGAAGCAGTACCCGTCTTACCGGCCAATGGGAACTTATTAAATGGGAAATTTGCAAACGCACCGCCGGCAGTTCCGATTGAACTTTGGACCGCACCCTCGAACCCGCTAAGCATAGCTGCCCTGTCAGCCGGAGACATAGTCACGTGTCCTGTTACCACCGGACCGAATTTCTTTACCAATTTGCCCGACTGGCTAACTATTCCGCTGGCGATCTGTGGCTGATACCGGGTTCCTCCATTGGCAAAGGTAGCGTAGGCATTTGCCATTTGAATAGGGGTGATCGCGGTTTCCCCCTGTCCAAAAGCCATTTCAATTTGATCCGCCGTGTACCAGGTATTAAACGGATATGCGGCCGGATATTGCTTGTGCAGAAGTGCACGGGTCGCGGGGGAATCGACCAATCCTGGTACCTCTCCCGGCAAATCGATTCCGGTTAGCTGCCCCCATCCGTAAGCATTAGCAACCTGCTGGATCGGATCCTGGCCGTACTTGGCTTGATTTGCGTAGAACATGTAGCCCAGGTTGTAGAAAAACACATCGTCAGAAGCGGCTAACGCTTTTGTGATATTCAGCAGGCCCAGACGCTCGCCACCTGCGTTGTGGAACGAGCACATACCCGAAGTGCAGTTAGGGATAGTAAAGAGTCCCGTATCGTAGTAGTAATAGCTAGGATTGATAAGCCCGCTTTGCAAAGCTGCAGTTGCGGTTGCGAGCTTGAAAGTTGATCCGGGAGTGTATTCGCCTGCGATGGCCCTGTTAATAAGAGGATAATTCGAGCTTGGCGCGGTAAGGGTTTTGTACTCCGCGGTTGAAATCCCTCCAACCCACACACTTGGGTTGTATGTGGGGAAGGAGGACATTGCTAAGATCTGACCATTATTTGGATTTTCAACTACTACGGACCCAGTTAATTGTGGATAGTAGAGGTGAAAATAGGGATCATATTTTCCTGAGAGCTGCTTAATCTCATTAGACAGAGCGTTATCAACTACCTTTTGCAAATTAAGGTCGATAGATAGCGTAAGGTTATCCCCCGCAACCGGAGCAGTCTGGCTAAGGGTACCGACAACCTGCCCAAAAGCGTTGACCTCAAGATTCGAAACCCCCGGCTTACCTCTCAGATACTGTTGGAAACTCTGTTCCACCCCTGACTTTCCTATGGCATCGCCAGGTTGATATCCCTGCTTCGAAAGGCTTTTCAAGTCGGCTTGCGAAACTTGGCCAACATAGCCAAGCACCTGTGCAGCAGTTGTTCCTTCCGGGTAAACCCGTTGGGTCGTCAGCTGATATGAAACACCGGGAAATTGGGACTGGTGTTCGGATATGTAAATTATCTTATCCTTTGAAACCCCTTGTGCAATTGGAACTGGCTCATATGGAGAGTATTCGAGATTCGCCAGCGAACTCTTTATGGAGCTAACCGGTACATTTAGAAGTTTGGAAATGCTAGTTATAACCGAAGGGTGCTGTGCTGCAATTTGAGGTGAAAGAGTAACAGACTCGATAACTTTGTTACCGACTAAGAGATTCCCGCTTCGGTCAGTGATCAATCCCCTTGGCGGAGCCTCAACTACCTGGCGAACCTGATTGGCAACAGCCTGCGCCTTATAGGTGGAACTCTCCAGAACCTGTAGCGCATACAGCCGCGCAAACATAGCCGAGAAGATGGCAGCGACTGCGAAACCGATTACTCTAACCCTGGCCTTGTCATTTGGGCCCCGATTACTTTCCCTTGTGAATGTGCGCTTTGCCAACCATACTCCTTGCAAGTGGCACTTTAAAACTCGATAACGCTAGCGTCTTGTGACAGGTGGACGAGAATTCAATTCCCTGGAAGCAAAGGCCCACTTTGCCAGAGGAACCATGATGACTGAGAGTACTGCATTAGTGACCGCCACAACCAGAACAACCTTAACCAAATGTACGTGAAGAAGTTGTCCAAATCCAAGCAGTCTCGATGCAATTTCATATCCAAGCACGCCAAAGGCACTAAGAAATGATGCGAGTGCGGCATTTATCGTCAACGGGCCAATAAATGACCCCTTTTCCGTTTGACCGGCAATATAGCCTATCAAGCTGTATACCAGCGCCGAAAGCCCAAACGGAGTTATCAGGAATCCATCAGATAGTAGTCCAACAGCGAATCCGATTACTGCTCCTCCTTCTCTTCCTTCGCTAAATCCTGCACAAATAACGAGCAGAAGCGGAAGATCCAGGTGAACCCCATAAAACTGCACCCCATCCAATATTGAGTGCTGTAGGACCGTAATAGTCACGATAAGTAGTACTGAGCGAAGCAATCGTAGACGCATCACTGCACTCCACTTGGAAGCCAGTCAAGTACCTTCACGTATTGCAAATGTGCGATATCTACTATCGGAGCAAGAGATACCCGCTCCTGCAATGCGCCCGGAGTCGAAGAGTATTTGGCAACCTTGCCTACCGGAATATTTGGCGGATAAATACCACCTTGCAAACCCGAGGTATATGCCGGCTCACCTGTGTACAGCGAGGTTCCCGGATCGACTAAATTGACCGTCATCGAATCAAAAGAGCCTGTGCCTATAGCCAGTCCCACCTGGCTTGACGAACCCAGCGTCACACCGATGGAGGAAGAAGGATCGGAGATCAGCAGAATCGTAGATGAAGTCCGGGTAACCAGGACAACCCTACCTATCAACCCCAGTGCAGCCACCACTGGCTGGCCAACCTTGACACCCGCAGACGAGCCTTTGTCTATGTTGATGGTCATCTGGGAATTCGTGGGCGAATAGTTGTCGACAATCGCGCTAACCGTCTTCAACCCTTGCGCAAATGGAATATTTGCTAGAGCGGTTAAAGCCTGAACCTCGCTTTGCAACTGATTGGCCAAGAACTCTTTGGTTTTTAGCATTGAAATCTGGCCTTGAAGATATGCATTCTGCTTTTTCAGCGACGAATAGTTGAATGCACCGCTAACCACATTCTCAATTGGGTGAAGCACGGAATTGGACGTTGAGCGGATGGGATCGGTAAAGCTCTTTAGAGATTTCTGGAAAGCTCCGGTTATTCCGCTTCCTTGAGACTTGTAGCTGACCGTGACAAGAGTGACAGAAGCAAGGACAAGTGCCAACAGAGTGGCCCTTGGCCTAACGAATAACCTATTTATTCCATATTCTCTGCTTGACACTACCGGTTAGAAGAGGAAATCAATACCCGCTTTAGAGCATCGAACTCCTCAAGAGTCTGGCCGGAACCATTCACGACACAATCAAGCGGGTTATCCGCCACTATGATCGGCATTCCGGTCTCTTGAAATATCCGCTTATCGATTCCGGTCAATAGTGCTCCACCACCAGTGAGAACGATGCCCTGCTCCATAATATCGGCGGAAAGTTCAGGCGGGGTATTATCCAAGGTAAACTTCACGGCATCAACAATCGCCGCAATCGGTTCCTCAATTGCGCGCCGGATCTCCTCGGTGGAAACCAATATCGTCTTGGGAAGACCTGTTATGAGATCACGGCCCCTGATCTCGGCCTGCAGTTCCTCTTCGAGTTCAACTGCCGAGCCAAGAGCAATTTTGATCTCCTCTGCAGTCCGTTCACCGAGGGCCAGGCTGTATTCCTTTTTTACATAGGAAATGATGGCTTGATCGAACTCGTCGCCACCAATCCGGACTGACCTGCTGGTAACAATTCCACCGAGAGATATGACAGCAACCTCAGTTGTTCCGCCACCAATGTCAACAACCATGTTGCCTGTCGGTTCGTGAATTGGAAGACCGGCGCCAATGGCTGCCGCCATTGGCTCCTCAATTATGTAGGCGGGCTTGCGGGCACCTGCATACTCTGCCGCTTCCTGGACTGCCCGCTGCTCTACTCCTGTGATTCCTGACGGGACACAGATGACCATACGTGGCTTGCCATAACGGCTGTTATGAACCTTTTGTATGAAGTACCTCAACATTCGCTCGCAGGTCTCGAAGTCGGCAATAACACCGTCCTTAAGAGGGCGAATGGCCTGAATATTTGAGGGAGTGCGCCCAATCATTCGCTTTGCCTCAGCTCCAACTGCGAGAGGTCGCCCATCCCTGGTGTTGATTGCAACCACCGATGGCTCGTTGAGGACTATTCCCTTTCCCCGCACGTAAACCAGCGTGTTGGCGGTGCCAAGATCTACAGCCATATCTCTAGCTGGAAATAAATTTAAAAATGATTTTGATTTTGCCATTATAAAACCTCCGATTGGAAGGCGAAATCAACCCTTTGTGAGCGAGAAGTAAACGAAGTCTAGTCGGGAACCTAGATACTTTCGCGGAAGAAAATATTCAATTCCCTAATCGCAGCTTCAGCTGAATCAGACCCGTGCACAAGGTTCTCTGCCACAGAAACACCCAAGTCACCCCTGATCGTCCCCGGAGCTGCTTTGGCGGGGTCAGTCGCTCCCATCAGGGTTCGAACAATAGCCCACGTATCTTCAGGTCCTGACACTTCCATTATTACCGACGGTGAGCGAGTTATGAATTCAACCAACTCGGCAAAAAATGGCCGGTTGGCATGCTCCTGATAGTGTATCTTCGCAGTCCCAACATCAATCCGCCTGAGTTCGAGGCGAATAATTTTCAGACCCTTGCGTTCAAGCCGGCCCACAATCTCGCCAACTAGAGCCCGTTCTACCGCATCAGGTTTGCATATAACCAAAGTGCTATTCACGCCGGATAAGGCTAGTCGCTCGTAATCGAAAGATTCACCGGGAACCTTTCACTATCTTTTCATCTTCGATTATTTATTTTTGAATATTTCTTCTCTTGCCTCGGCCACGGTATAGATCGATCCGCAAACCAAAACCCCTTCATCCTCTTTACAGGCATCGACAGCCGCCTTGACGCCATCGGAAACTGTCTCGAACACCGTACAATTAAGGTCGGCCGCTTCGGCCCCGTTCCGGATCTCATTAATCTCCATTGCCCTTAGAGATCTGGTCTGAGCGATCGACAGAGATACGATCTTATCGTTGCTAATCGCGAAGAACATTTCTTTTGGATCTCTGCCCCTAAGCATGGAGACTACCAAATGCCATTTGGAAACGGCTGAAAAATCACTTTCAAGACTAAGGCGAGCGCTCAGCATTCCAGCTGGATTGTGGGCGGCGTCAAGAACTACCAAGGGTGACCGCGATACAACTTCCATTCTCCCAGGAGAGGAGGTCCGCTCAAAGGCGGCTCTAACAACATCAAGATCGAGTGCACGCCCAAAGAACTCTTCAACTGTACTGATAGCCAATGCGGCATTGCGGCCCTGATGGGGTCCAAACAGAGGCATAAATATCTGATCGTAGAATGCATGCTTAGTGCGCACCGCTATGACTCTGCCACCAATTGCCTGGCTGTTGGACCTAAGTTGAAGATCCTGCCCCATGATCGACACTCCGATATTCGGCCTCGATAAAAATATGTCAAGCAACTCGCTCTGGTCTACGCCAAGTATTACCGACGAAGAGGGCTTGATTATCCCAGACTTCTCCCGCGCGATATCGGCGAGTTCAGGCCCAAGAATATCAGCATGGTCCCAGGATATATTTGTTACTACTGCAACATCGCCGTCGATGACATTCGTTGCATCCCATGCTCCACCCATACCTACCTCGATAACCCCAACCTCAATCCCAACCGTATCAAAGTGAGAAAATGCTGCGGCAGTAACCAGTTCAAACCAACTCAATATCTTTCCAGAGTGTTCCTCAAGGAGCTTGAGTGGGGAAAGCTCGTCTACGAGGTCTTGATCGGAGATGGGTTCAAGATCGACAAGGATTCTCTCATTGATACTCGTCAAATGAGGTGACATATAAGTACCGACCCGCAACCCATGGGCCATTAGCAGTCCTGTAATCATTCGGCAGGTGGACCCCTTGCCATTTGTTCCCGTCACATGGATCGCCGGGAAGCTTTTGTGTGGCTCGCCAATCATTCGTAAAGCCTCGTGGATTTTCACAAGCGACGGAGCTGGAAAGTCCGAATGGGAGTTCTTTTCAATGTTGATATGGCTGTCAAGCCAATTAAGAGCGTTTCCAAGTGAAATAGAATTACTCATTAAACGCTCCTACAGCCCAGCCCAGACCACGAACAGCGTTACGACGCGGCGCGCCGGGTACGCTCAGGACGATCAGGGCCGGCTACACGTGGAACCAGAGTGGGCGCCACCTTGTCGAGCACAACATCTCGATCAACGACACACCTCTGCACGTCAGACCTTGAGGGAATGTCGTACATCACCTCAAGCAGCACCTCCTCGAGGATTGCCCTAAGCCCCCTGGCGCCAGTTCCCCGCAACAGCGCCAATTCAGCTATCGAGTCGAGTGCATCCTGGGTAATCTCCAATTCGACGCCATCCAGCTCGAACGTTCGCTGGTACTGCTTGACCAGTGCATTTTTTGGCTCAACCAGAATCTCGATCAACGCCGCCCGGTCAAGGTTACCGACAGCGCCAATAACAGGAAGTCGTCCAATGAACTCCGGAATCAATCCGAATTTAAGCAGATCCTCAGGTAGAACGTGCTTGAATATCTCGCCATCCTTATTGGCCTTCCTCTCAGAAAGCTCGGCCTTAAACCCGATCGATTTTGTTCCAATCCGCCCCTCAATTATTCGTTCCAAGCCGGCGAATGCGCCACCGCAGATAAAAAGAACATTTGTAGTGTCGATCTGTATGAATTCCTGATGAGGATGCTTACGACCACCCTGAGGAGGCACCGACGCGGTGGTTCCCTCCAGAATTTTCAGCAGAGCCTGCTGGACACCTTCTCCCGAAACATCACGAGTAATTGACGGGTTCTCGCTCTTCCGCGCTATCTTATCGATTTCATCGATATAGATAATTCCAGTTTCAGCCTTTTTAACGTCGTAATCCGCAGCTTGAATTAGCTTCAAAAGGATATTCTCTACATCCTCGCCAACGTATCCAGCTTCGGTTAACGCCGTTGCATCAGCAATGGCAAAAGGAACTTCAAGCAACTTTGCGAGCGTTTGGGCAAGCAAGGTCTTTCCAGAGCCAGTTGGTCCTAGAAGTAAAATGTTGGACTTTGCCAGCTCCACATCGTTGGTACGGGATGTACCAGCCTGGACCCTCTTATAGTGATTGTAAACTGCGACAGCAAGAATCTTTTTTGCGGATTCCTGACCGACTACATAACCGTTGAGGAAATCGAATATTTCACGAGGTTTAGGTAGATCGTCAAATTTTACCTCGGTGCTTTCCGTCAATTCCTCTTCGATGATGTCATTACATAGATCAATGCATTCATCACAAATGTAGACACCCGGTCCTGCAATAAGCTTTTTCACTTGCTTTTGGGACTTGCCGCAGAAACTACACTTTACGACCTCTGGTCCCTCGACAAACTTTGCCACTGCCATCCCCTTTTGGACTTCTTATATTCGGGTTCAAGATCCGATATCTATTTGTTTAGAACCTCTCACGAAGAACCTGTGTTAATTAAAGTGTAGATCTGAAGCACTAAGCCACTGCCGCAGATGAACTCTGTGGGTCTCTGGCGGTCGTAATTACTTCATCTATTATTCCGTAATCCTGAGCCTCTTTTGCGTCCAGGACAAAGTCCCTGTCTGTATCCTTTTGGATCCTCGATACCGGTTGACCGGTGTCTTCTGAAAGCATGACATTCAGCATATCCCGCATACGCAAAATCTCTTTGGCTTG
>JABEUP010000077.1 GCA_013044365.1 Acidimicrobiaceae bacterium | reverse complement strand
AAGGGTCCGTTAGGAGTAGCAAGTGCATCTACCGGCGCATCTATTCCGGCAAGCGACCCATTGAGAATAAAATGGACTCCTTGAGCTATCCAGGTGGTGGCAAGTGAGACGTTGACAGACGGACTCGACTGGTTATCCTCAATATCCAGCTGGATCGGATGCCCATTAATCCCTCCATTGGTATTGATATAAGCCGCTTGCGCTTTTAGCGAGGTTGCTCCGCGGCTGCCTAAGAACGCGCCGGCTCCCGTCTCAGACAGCAGGACATGGAACACCACTGGACTTCCGGACGCGCTGGTCGTCTTTTGCGGAGCCGGTGATGTGGTAGTCGAAGAGGAGGCGGCAGAACCACCGCACGCCGCCAGCACAGTCGCTGCCGCCATGCTGAAAATTACGGCCTTGCCCCACCTATCAGAAAGTATCGCCCCAACTTTATGCTTACCGATCATTTTACCCCCCAGTATTTTTGATCCAATCGCAGGCCTTAACAAGTCAATACTTGCCAATAGCAATCATGCGGTTAATTCTTATCACAAACAGGCGCACACAAATAGTCCGTGTGGAACATAGCCCGGCCAGATCTTCAATAACATCCTTCCTGCAGTGAAAAACAGACACCTGTTTGACCTTAATTAATTATTCCGCCCATCCTCGAGATAACCTCAAACCCGATATTACTGACTCTTGCCACGTCGAACTCAAGTTAACTGTCGAATAAGATTCCAGCTCTTAACTGTTGTGAATACCCCCAGCAATGCGAATTACCCAATGAAAAGGTCAACAGGTTCTGGCCCTGGCACATTTCAGGTCTAATCTTTTCGCCCTCCGGAGGTCGCTAACTTTGGGAACTAGCCTTCCACGGCTACGCGGTCCAGGCAATCTCGGCACCTGCGCGCTCTGCAGCCTCTGACGGCGGCAATGTCGGGTCCCAACGGTTGGCCATAAACCGACGTGCTGTGATTCCGTCGGACTCTTTCGAGGAGAGCCAAACGATAGGAGGACCCATTACTGATGGCGATACCAGGTGCTCCCTGGTGCGATCCGGCAATAGCGGTATAAAGCGCGTGTCCGCGGCACCGCCGGGAATCAATACATTTGCAGTTACTCCGCTGCCCTCGAGATCCCTGGCAATAACCGCGGTAAATGCCTCACTCCCGGCTTTGCTCGGACCATATGGTGCCTGGCCAGATCGTGTCATGGTGTCCAAGCCGGTAGTGACGGTCACAATTCTACCCCATCCCTGCTCCAGCATATGATTTACAGCTGCGCACGATAATAAGAATGGCGCGATCATGTGAAGATCAACGAAACGGCTTACATCTGCTCTGGTCAGCTCATAAAACCTGATCGGGTTGGCATAGCGATCACCGGGTCGAATGGTACTTAAGCTAATTCCGGCGTTATTTACAATCACATCTATGTGTCCAAATACATTCAGGCATTTTTGAACTATCTCGTTGATTCCCCGCTCGGTGGTCACGTCGGCGCAAATTCCCTTAGTTGCACCACCGCTTTCTCGATAGATTTCCCCAATTTGGGCATTATCTATATCAACCACAAGGACATTCGCACCCGCACCAGTCAAAGCGAGGGTCATGGCACGGCCCAAACCTCTAGCCCCTCCCGTTATTACGACAGATGTTCCCTTTAAATTGGACATGAAGCACCCCTCCTGTCGCGGTGGTCAACCCTCACTTGGTGTTGCGGGAGCTAACCCGCCATATTCAGAACAGCCTGATTCTCCGCTTGCTCAGATATCTTCACTAAACAGTCCTGCCCCTTCGATCGGCAGGACTATAGACTCTGCACCCCTAAGCAACCGATACGGCTAGTCATGCGGACCAATGAACACAGTCTGGCCACCATCAACCACAATTGCCGCACCGGTTATGTATGATGCCGCTTCGGAAGCCAGAAAAACCACCACTCTCGCAATTTCTGCGGGACTTGCCATCCGGCCAAGCAAAGTGCGCTGTTCAGCCTCTAGCCGATTGCTTCGGCCTTCATCGAACGAAAGCTGTCTCCGGGGAGTCAAGGTTGGCCCGGGACAGACACTGTTCGCCCGGACCCCCGATGAGCCAACTTCAGTCGCAACTTGACGGGTCAAGTTAATGATCCCCGCTTTGGAGGTACAATAGCTCGTATTATTTCGCACCCCAACCAGCCCATAGGTAGACGCAATATTTACAAAGCTGCCTCTTCGCCTCTCTACCATTGGCAGGAACTCTCGCGTCATGAGGAACACGCTTGACAGATTTGTTGCGAGAATCCGGTTCCATTGATCGAATTTCAGCGACCGGAATGAGGTGTTATCGTTTGTTCCCGCGACATTGACCACGGATGCTATTGAGCTGTAGTCCTTGGCGATCTGCTGAGCAAGACTATGTACGGCTTCCTCTGAGGACACATCCGCAACAAAGGCTTTGGCGTTCTCCCCATAGATTGCGGTGTCTGCGATACCCTCCAGGATGCTACCATCAACATCAACCCCGAGAACCGTCGCGCCAAGATCAGCGAACACTTCACAACAAGCGCGGCCAATGCCGGAGCCAGCACCTGTGACGATAACCGGCGCCCCGTCGAAACGAAGCGAGGCCAGGGTTGGATTATCGCTATGCCGGTCAGCCATCACGTCACCGGAAACATCTTGAGAACATTGTCCATCGATACCGTCGCAAACTCTTTTGGATTCTGACGAACCCAATCAGTAATCTCGCTTCTTGTGGTCACCCACACATCAGGACATGCCATCACATGATCCAACAGCAATTCGATTGCCCGCGTACGGTATCCATGACAAAGAAATGGATGTATTGCGAAGCCCATCATTTTAGGACTGCCGCGCAACCCCTCTTTTCTCAGCACATCAAATTCGTCGATGGCCATCTGCAGGATATCCCGCGGAGTTCTGCCGTCAGTTGCGTAGGTTTGGTAGTCGCTGACATGCGCGTAAGGCATACATACAAGGTCTCGATCCCCGTCACACATCCGAAACGGGACGTCTTCTCCCTGGAAATCTGACATCCAAGAGAATCCTAGCTCAAATATCAGCGGAAATGTGTTTGGCGTCGGGCGGTGCCCAGGAGAGATATATCCGGTCGGGGCAGTACCTATCACCGACTTAAACGCCGTTACCGTTTTTTGAAGCGATTCCCGCTCCTCATCAAGTGTCATCATTATCGGATAGGTATGCTCGTAATTTTCACTACCCATATCATGACCTGAGGCTGCAGCCTCTTTAGCAAGCTCGGGGTTCATTTCAACGCGTTTGCCATTTGCCACAAAGGTCGAGCGTATGTTGTAATCCGCAAACATATCCAGTAGACGCCGCAGACCTTGAGCCTCGGCATACTCATGGTCCCATACTGCCCACATATCCCGCGGATAAACCGCGTCGGTCGGTACGGAGTGTTGCGAGCTGCGTTGGTTGGACTTGGGCGTACCTATATCTGCCGGCCAAACTTCCCAGGGTATCATCAGTCCAAATGCTAAGCTCTTGCCATCGGGCCATTTCGCCATATTGGTGACACTCCTTATTAGTCATCAAACGGAATAAGGTACAATAAGCGCCTAGAAATGCGGTGCTCGTTGGCTCACTATACAGAGGCATTTCAAAAGGTGTCAAGGAAAATGGAAAAGCAGTTGTAACCTAGGTCACACCAGATACTGTACAGGTAGCAGTGGGGGTGCTTTTTGAAGTTTGTCCTTCGGGATTTGGCGGAATTGAACTGGATGCGACCAACATGGTTGAACGGCACTCTTTGAGGATTGGCTGAGACAGAGTGCATCTAAAATCCGTAAATCGGGCATCTAGAAGGCAAAATGAGACAGATACGCTTTACTGACACCACGTTCCGTGATGGCCATGCCAGCCTATGGGCGCAAGGAATGCGCACGGGAATGATGCTGGCTTTGGCAAGGAACATGGATAGAGCCGGCCTTAGGGCAATTGAGGTTATTGCAAACAGTAATTTCAAAAAATGCGTTAGAGAGCTACGAGAAGACCCATGGGAGAGAATCCGCCTTTTATCCGGGGCCCTGCCGAATACGCCAATGGCGGCAATGGCGGGAGCAGGTGCTCCGGCCCCCTTTGGACTCGCTCCCTTAGTATTGCGGGACCTGTATTTGGAGCGTCTGGCGGCGAACGGCATCAGGCGGCTACATGTCATGGAATCTTCCAACAACATGACTGGCCGGTTGGTTACAACAGTGCCGGTGGCTCAGAATCTTGGTTTAGAAGTGGTTGTGGCCTTGGTTTTTTCCCTGTCGCCAAAACACACCGACGAATATTACGCGGAAAAGTCCCGAGAAGCCGTAGCGCTCGGGGCGGACATCGTTTACCTAAAGGATTCTGGCGGTTTGTTGACCCCGGAGCGGGTCAAAACCATAGTGCCGGCTATGGTAGAGAATTTGAATGGGACTCCCCTGGAATTTCACACCCACTGCACCACCGGTCTAGGACCAATGTCTACGTTAGCCGCAGTGGAAGCTGGCATCGAAACCGTGCATACTGCGGTGCCGCCACTTGCCAATGGTGCCTCACAACCGTCAATCTTCAACATTGCCGACAATTTGCGCACCCTCGGCTATGAGACGCTGATCGACGAGGAGCCACTGAGGCAGGCCTCGAAAGATTTGATGGAAATAGCACACCATGAGAAATTACCGCTTGGGCATCCCCTTGAGTACGACTATGCACAATATGTGCACCAAGTTCCGGGTGGCGTAATTTCCAATTTACGTCACCAGCTAAGGCAAATAGGGATTGAGCACAGGCTTCAGGAGATATTAGAAGAAAGCGTCCAAGTTAGGCAAGATTTAGGTTATCCAATCATGGTCACACCGTTCTCGCAATTTGTCGTTAGCCAAGCAACGATAAACGTACTTAACGGCGAACGCTATAGCGTGGTAACGGATGAAATAATCAAGTATGTCCTTGGAGTTTACGGGGAAGAAGCCAGTGACGCGGTTAGCCTTGAAACCAGGAATACCGTTCTCGACCGGCGCCGGGCTCGTGACCTGGCTGAGACTGAGTACCAAGAACCAACTATTAAAGAGATACGAACGTCTTTTGGGGGAAAAATGTCCGACGATGAGCTGCTACTAAGATATGCAGCCGGGGGCGATGCGGACGTGGATATGATGAGGGCATCGGGGCCGTTCAGGGACTACTCACATATACAGCGAAGTCCGATTGTTGAGTTCATGGAAACCTTGATGAAACGCGAAGATATCAGACACCTGACTATGCAGCAACCAGGCTTAAATTTAATTTTGGAGGCCAAAACGGCCCCAGAATCTCCTGAGTGACCCTCCTGAACAATGCTGCAGACGGTTCGGAATATTGGCCGCCAACCGTATACCTCGGACAAGCGCCCTATAACGCAACAGAACCCTTGAATAAGGTCAAATCATGCGCGTAGTCGGAAGCTTTGGACTATTCTTGGGCTTTCCGTCAACCAGGACGAATGCAACCAAAGCGGGCTTGTTCGTGTCATTGCGCCATCCATGATTGTTACCAAGTTGGATTAGCACGTCGCCTGCCTTCATGATTATCGTGGAGTCGTCCAAATCCATAGTTATTTCGCCCCGGAGGCAAATAACGTAATCGATCGTGTCGGTGCGGTGCAGCGCCGGATACCTGGCTCCAGGAGCGCTTTCGATGATACGAAAACAGGTTCCTCCCGGTGGTGGAGGGGTGTTGAGTTTCCAAAGCCCAGCATCCTCATTCTCGAGAAATTCCGCAGGCGTTTCTTTGGTGGCCCACATCAATGTGGAACGTCGGGCACCGAGCTGTTGATAATTAGTTGCCTCACCATCCGAAAGTATGACAGACTTTCCCGACTTGTCATGACCCGCCACGATTCGTCTAATTGGAATATGGCTTAGCTCGCTATCCACCATGTCTTGCCAATACTCCCCTTGAATTGCATTGGTTCAACTCGCGATTAACAGTACCACACTCCCTCCTCTTGAAGCATCGCCAATAAATGCCACGGGACAAACAATTATCATCTAATGTAGGATTTTAGCAGGCCTACCACCTTGAGCCGAAGCGGGAGGTTTGCTGAGCGGCATGAGCGCTGCCGCACTGGTCTCGCAGGAAGATGGAGCGTAGCCATGAGCGTGCGTGAAGGACTGGGTACGAGTACGGCCCAAGATGGGATCCCTGCGTCTGCAAAACCATGCCTTGCATCTGCTAAGCAAAACCGCCTTGGTTGGAACACACTCAAAATATTCGACGAGGAGCAAAACTCCTATTTCGGCAATGCTTCCGGGACCAGGCATATTATAGGTGGGCGACAGTATGGCTATTACGACTCATCAGCAAATTCAACCCAGTCGCAGCATCAATAACAAGGGAGAAAATAACATGCCCGGACACGCACCTTCCAACATCCGAAACGTCGTCCTTGCCGGTCATAACTCGACCGGTAAAACAACTCTCGCCGAGGCATTACTTGTCGCAACCGGTGCCATATCCCGCCGAGGAACCGTGGATGATGGCACGGCTGTTTGCGATTTCGACCCCGAAGAGGTCCATCGCCACATGTCTCTCTCCCTTGCGCTGGCTCCGTTCGAAGTAGGACAGGTCAAGGTGAACCTTATTGATACCCCAGGATATGCTGACTTTTTCGACGAGCTTAGAACCGCCTGCTTCGCCGCAGATCTCCTCGCCCTTGTGGTAAGCGCAGTGGAAGGAGTTGAGGCCCAGACACTAGCCGCATGGGAACTAGCATCGGAGCTTTCCATTCCCCGTATGGTGATCGTTAACAAAATCGACCGCGAGCGTGCAAACTTCGACCGGGTATTGAGCGAACTTGTAAATCTCTTTGGTGCCGGTATCGCTCCTTTGGAACTCCCGATAATGGAAGAGGGATCATTGCGCGGCATAGCGGACCTTCTTACGGATACAGCAATCCTCTATGAAGGAGGCCGATCGAGAAATGGCCCCATCCCCGAGTCCATTTCCGAGCTGGAACATCGGGTCCGTGAACAGCTCGTTGAAGGGATCGTCGTAGGTGACGACGCCCTAATGGAGCGATACCTCGACGGAGAGGTGCCTAATTCTACAGAACTCGAGGCCGCGCTCGCAAAAGGCGTGGCATCAGGAACCGTTTTCCCTGTCGTATGCACATCTGCATCGACCGGTGTGGGTGTCGACCGCATTGCGGCACTACTCGCCAAACTGTCGCCCTCACCTTCGGAGCGCCCTCCTCGTATCGCCGAAGGCCCGGCTGGCTTGCAGGAAATACCTTGCGATCCCTCGGGCCCTCCAATAGCCACCGTTTTCAAGACGTTCTCTGACCCATATGTAGGAAAGATATCTCTGTTAAGTCTCATATCCGGGACCCTCCGGCCGGACTCTGTTCTGGTCAACTCGCGCACCCATGCCGAAGAGCGCCTGCACGTCCTTGAGATTCTGCGCGGAAAGGAGGCAACACAGGTGACCGAAGTACAGGCCGGAGATATTGTGGCAGTGCCAAAGCTTACTGGCACCTCTTCCGGCGACACTCTGGCTCCAAAGGGAAGCCTGATGACACTGGAGGTACCCAAGCCCGAACCAGCTGTCCTCTCCATTGCAATTAAGCCTCACTCAAAAGGAGACGAAGACAAACTCATGACCGGTCTCCACCGGCTACAAGATGAAGACAGGGCACTCGAAGTCAGGCGAATTGAGGAAACCCACCAGACTCTCCTGTCAGGTTTAGGAGAGACGCATCTTTCGGTTGCCTGCGACCGTCTGCGTCGAAAGTTCGGGATTGAGGTTGAGCTTGATGATGTGCTTGTTCCCTACCGAGAGACTATCACCAAACCCGCCCAAGCCGAGGGCAAGTACAAAAAGCAGACTGGTGGCCACGGACAATTTGGTATCGCTAATCTGAAGATAGAGCCGCTCCCACATGGTGGCGGATTTGAATTCATAGACGCAATAGTTGGGGGGGCTATTCCCAAGCAGTACCTTCCCGCAGTAGAAAAAGGCGTCATCGAAGCCATGGCTCAGGGTGGACCCAAAGGATTCCCGGTCGTCGACGTACGAGTTACCTGTTACGACGGAAAATTCCACCCCGTCGACAGCTCTGAGATGAGCTTCAAGATGGCTGGCGCACTTGCTTTCAAAGAAGCTGTAGCCAAAGCAGACCCGGTGATACTCGAGCCAATATCGCGGCTTACGGTAATAGTCCCATCGGGAATGCAGGGGGATGTTCTCGGCGACCTCAACTCTCGCCGCGGGCGGGTCCAGGGAACCGATACGCTACCCGGAGGACGTCAGAAAATAGTGGCTCTAGTGCCAACGGCCGAAATTCAGCGTTATGCGATTGACCTGCGGGCAATCACCGGTGCGCGCGGCCGGTTCACCGCCGACCACAACCATTACGATACGCTTCCCGCCCATCTCACCACAAAGATCGGAGGTGTCAGCTACAACTAAAGCACCCATTCTCCAAAATTGGCATTGGTACGCGAGTCCATTCTATTAATTACACGTTCAGCGTTCCGGCTCAATTTGGGTATGGATTAACTGGCCCGGTTCGAGCGTGTCTGGGCAACATAACATATATCCGGTCATAGATCACTACCTTCGATCGGAACGCCTTATTTTTTTGCGCCCGTTGGAGGCTTAGGTCCACCTCTGGTGTATTCGGAGTCGCCCGGGAATGAGCCAGCTGCCGTCAGACGTTCAAGCACCGCGTCATACATGTCTGCGTCCAACGCTCCTTTCTCAGCTGCGGTAATATTCTCCTCCAGGTGCGCGAGATTAGTTGTGCCAGTAAGTACAACATTTACCCACTGGCTGGTAACCACGAAACGGATCATGAACTCGATCCGCGACATCCCTCCAAGTAACTCATCGATATTGGCCTTATCCCATATATTTTGAGCCTGGCCATCCGCCATGCCAATTGGTATCGAGGACCACTCTTTGGCTACAGATCCTCTAGCGACCACACCACGGGCCACTACTGCTCTTCCGCTTTTTGAGACTAACTCAGCAACATCTTCGTGCTGGCGCTGGATAGATGAATATGGCAACTGATAGACATCCAAAATATCTAAATCCAATAACTCGTTTACGTATGGCTTCCGGGTGGAAAGGCCTATGTGGCGGATAATTCCCTTTCGCTTTAGTTCCATAAGCATCTCCAGGCCACCCTCCTCCACTAATTGCCTCCGGGTAGGGTTGCCATGAAACTGCATCACATCGATATAGTCGGTATTAAGCCGTTTCAGACTCTGGGCAACACCATCCCGGATATTGGAGTGGGTATAGACATGCGTACTTTCTCCCTTGTCCTCCGCCCCAACCAGACAACCGCACTTTGTTGCAAGTATCACCTCGTCGCGTCTATGACGCACCGCATGGCCTATCAGTTCTTCACTTATTCCATAATCGATAGAAGTATCAAAATAATTGATGCCCATATCCATCGCGGCAAGTATCAAATTCCGGGCTTGGCCGCTCGAAAGTTTGGGAGAACGAGGAGGACCGGCCAACTCCATTCCTCCAAATCCAATGCGCGAAACCTTGAGGCCCGTTCGTCCGAAGTCGGTACGGGGAACCCTTGCACCCGTGACCCGTGAATTTGTCAATTGAACGGCTTCGCGATTTGCCATCTCGACGAGATTCTCCTTTCCGGCTTGCTCCCCTAAGAAGCACATGGATTCATTATCGTTCACCTTATATATTTCTCAGGCACTTAACTTCCTGGGGCTATGTAATTTGAACCCTAATAAATATGAAAACAAACCTTTAGCAGTCACTCTCAATTGCCACAACATGGTGAAAGATCCGCTGGGAAAGTTGATGCGCGAGCGGAGGCAATGGAATTATGTAATTCACTGATTATCGGAACCGCGGAACTTGGGAGTTCCAAACCCGTCAAAAAGAGCTCGAATCACATTTGCGGCAGATTCCTCTTCGGTAATGTATCCCTCAGCCACCAATACAATACCCGCTCTTAAAAGTCCCAGGAAAAAGAAGGTAACGGATCGGCTTGAAATATCCTGGGCAAAAACTCCAGCCTTTTGACCATCTTCGATCATCTTATTCAGCGGACCTATGAATGTCTCCTCGAGAGCAACCCGGTCTACTAGGATTCGTTCACGCATAAACATCAGTGCCATGCCCGCTTTGGCCAACACGGCGCGTGAAATTCGCGCCAAACTTTCTTTAGTCTGAAGTGGACTTCCCCCAGGACCGGCGATCAGTTTCGCCAAATCCGCAATCGCGCGTGCACTAATGCTGTCCAATAACGCCTGTCTGTTCGGAAAGTACCGATACAGAGTTGCCCGTCCAACTCCAGCTGCCTCAGCAACCTCGGACATCGACATGCTAAGTCCACCGTCAGACAATACCTGGGCTACCTGATCCAGGATGGCAGAACGTCCGGATTCCCGAAGCAAGTGCCAACGATTCCTATTATCGTCCACTCCTACCTTGCCAACGATGTCTTCCATTCCCAAACCTCTTACCCAGCCACTCAAACGCTAACAGATTTACTTCTTATGAGATATTACTGTCTCATTTTGAGATACCAATGACTATGACGTTCTAATATAAAAGGATAAATTCTGCAATTCAATTCTGCGATTATTTTAGAAAAGGCGGACAATGAGTTCGAACCCAACGGATTCAACGCACACCAACGCAACTGATTCAACCATCCCGGCAGGACACCAATCCAACGTAGCACTGATCATTGGTGCTCTGATGCTTGCGATGCTGCTATCAGCGCTAGACCAAACGATAGTCGCAACTGCACTTCCAACTATTGCGGGGGACTTGGGAGGCCTTAATCACCTGTCATGGGTAGTAACCGCATATCTCATCACTTCTACCGTTTCAACCCCCCTTTGGGGCAAACTTGGAGATCTCTACGGCCGTAAAAAACTTTTTCAAATATCCATTCTGATCTTTCTGGTTGGATCTGCCCTGTCCGGACTTTCACAAAACATGATTGAACTCATTTCGTTCCGGGCGCTCCAGGGAATTGGTGGCGGTGGACTGATTGTCGGGTCTCAATCCATAATTGGCGATGTAGTGTCCCCGAGAGAGAGAGGCAGGTATCAGGGATACTTTGGCGCCGTGTTCGGTCTTGCCTCTGTTGCAGGTCCTCTTCTTGGAGGATTTTTCACTGATAATCTGAGCTGGAGATGGGTCTTTTACATCAACCTTCCGATTGGCATACTTGCGCTGACCGCAATTGCCACAGTTCTTCATTTGCCGAAATCAACCAAGTCACACAACATTGACTATCTTGGCACGGTACTCATGGGTGCGGCAGTCACAGGCCTGATCCTCGTTACCACCTGGGGTGGAACCACATATTCTTGGCTCTCCCCAACCATAATCAGTCTGGCTGCCTTAGGGATTATACTCCTGGCAATCTTCGTCCTGGTCGAACGCAAAGCAAGCGAACCCCTGATCTCTCTGCAGCTGTTCCGTAACTCAGTATTTTCCGTAACCTCAGCAATGGGATTTCTCGTTGGGTTCTCAATGTTTGGTGCGATCATCTATATTCCGACATATCTTCAAACTGTTTTTGGCTCCTCTCCCACCGCGTCGGGACTTGAACTGTTGCCATTGATGATAGGGCTGGTGGGTACATCTGTAGTCAGTGGGCAGCTAATCAGCAGGAGAGGCAAATACAAGATATTTCCGGTCGTGGGCACCGGCCTCGTGGTCATCGCTATGTATCTTCTGTCTTTGATGACCGCTGACACAAGTCTCTTCGAAGCCTCAATCTTCCTGCTGATATTAGGACTCGGAATCGGCGGCGTTATGCAGGTCATGGTCATCATTGTTCAGAACGCCGTTCCGTATGAATACTTGGGAACAGCAACATCCACTGCGACTTTTTCAAGGTCAATCGGAGGTTCATTCGGAGTAGCTATATTTGGCGCAATATTCAATGCTCGGTTGAAAACGAATTTGCCGAAATACCTCCCCGCATCAGTCCTAAAGACCATCAGCGGTGGCAACATTGCGGCAAGCCCGTCTGCCCTCAACCGCCTGCCTGGACCCATCAAGCACGGATTTATCGAGGCATTTTCACACTCACTGCATACCGTATTTCTGGTGGCCGTACCAATTGCAGTACTGGCCTTCCTGCTTTCATTTGCAATCAAAGAAGTACCTCTGCGCAAGGCCGCATTTGTAGGCTCGCCATCCAAATTGGAATAGCTTTCTAGTGGTTCCGGCAAATCTTATCCGGAGGATCGCTTGTCAGTCTGGGACGAATCGGTCCAAAATTGGACATCATTGCCATCGGCAAAAGGAACAGCAGAAACATTTGCAAATCGACAGTCGGCTGAAGCTTGAAGTCAGATAGAGCCGTTGCCAGAAGAATCGCAGCGGCAACCGCTAGGAACCCAACCACAACCGGACTAGCTGCCGATAGCCTCATTTTTGTTCGGACCATATCACGACATGAGGGCTGAAACAGATTTACCCGGACAAGAGCAAGCGAATTAAAAGCTGCAAAAAATAACAACAGTGTAACTCCCGCAAAACCAGCTCGATCTGGAGTGACTATGAACCAAGACAAAGCTGCGTAGACAATTCCCGCCCAGTCAACCGGTACGATCAGAATAATTATGACCGCCAACAACAAAAGATACGAACTCCAGAGAATTGGAGTGATAATAAGCGACAGAGCAACCACTCCCGCAAGAACTGGAGCCTCGCTATTAGTTGCCCTGTGTCTCTGATAGACAAAAATGACAAATAATAACGCAGTTATCGCTACGATAAATTCCGACTCATGGAGGCTAAATCCTAAACTGCTGATCAGTTGAAGGGTCGAAAATCCACTGGCACCTTCGTGTCTTGACAGCTCCAACAGTAATCGGAGGTAGCTGAAAAGGGGCAGCGGCGAAAGTACAGTGCTGGTAACCGCCAAAATCAATAAGGTAAATATTGATATCAGAAATGCATAATACCGACGTGATATCAGCATCCAAAGCACAAGTGGCACGAGGAACAGCTTTGCGAAGCCAACCAATGCTATGAGCACACCCACCAACATCGCTTTATGCCTGTATTTCCACGCTAGCGCTATACACAGCATAAACAGCGGGTTTAAGGTACCCATTTGCCATGAGACGATCGTAGTGGACGCAATCAAAAACATGGAGTATCCGCAAATACGGCGTAGACCCAACAGCCAAAGGGAACACATGATGGAAGCTAAGGAGACAATCACATAGACATGTTCGGCCTGGGAACGGCTGAGAAACGTGAAAGGAATGAACAGATAGGCGGATAAATAGGGATAAACAAAACTGGAGCCTGAGTAAACGGCAGACGTTCCAATTGCCGGGTATGGCGATAAATGATGAGTAACGCCTAAAGCGGCCGAATAAAAAACCAGGAAATCTGACTGGTTAACTCTTCCGCTGAAATACCAAATGTAAACAGGTAATCCGGCCACGAACATCAAAACCATTGGCTTCCTGCCGGAGGCGGTAAGTCCGTAAAATGGCCTAGGCGTTGACATTCTGTACCGAAATATAGCGACATCATGATAAAGAGTTGATAAGTAATCATCCAATGGCAGTCTGTGAACCAAAATTTCTGTTCAGCAGAAGCGCATCATCACTCGCGGCGATTCAGCAGATCATTTAGCCGCGCGAGGGAAATCTCTTCTGTCTGGTATTCGGAATCTCCGCCAAAACAGTGAATGCAATTTGGCGAATGACGCCAGGAACGCAGTAATCTTGATTCGGATTTGTTCAAAACGACAGTAAATTCCTCGCTCTGGTCACCAACATTCAATTTGAAATACGGCTCCCATTGAGCATGTACAAAATCGGTGGCTGACGCCTGGCGGGCCAAAGGCCTTGGAATACGTTTAAATCTCAATTTGACAGTGTTGAAACACCAAGATGTGTGGCAGGATTCAAAATATAATAGGTCATTGTTTACGGTCATAATTCCCTCAGCTCGTTTAACCCGCCATCTATAATTACGTCCATTGCTCTCAAATTCTGCTAGAAAAGGATAGGAACGTTCTATTGAAAGGCTTTTTGGTGCGAGTTAGCTTTTATTTCGATCCTGCATGTCCCTGGTGCTGGATGACTTCTAGATGGCTGACAGAGGTTCAACAATTTCGCGATCTTGACATCGCGTGGAAGCCCTTTTCTCTAGAGATCAAAAATGCTAAAGTAGATGTACCTGCTCATTATAGACCAGGAATGCGCCTCGGCCTCAGGGCATTGAGGGTAATCGAAGCAGCCAAAAGCGAAAATATTGCCGACATGAACTCCATTGGCCTCTTCTACTCCTCAATAGGCAATCAATTCCACAACCAAGGCCTTGGGGCAAAAACATCGATTTTCGATGCTTTATCTGCGGCACAGTGGCCATCGGAACTGCATTACCACGAAAACAATGAGGAAATGGACACGCCTATACGTGAATCTATGGCAGAGATATTGGGACTTTATGGCACCGAAGATGTCGGGGTACCACTTATTGCCCTAGATGAGCCATCCCCAATTGCCCTATTCGGACCTATCCTCAATCCGACGCCGCGAGGTGAGGAAGCAGCCGCATTGTGGGACGCTTTCATCGCTATTTCTAAGAGCACGAACTTCTACGAAGTGAAGAAGCATCGAATTACTGCTCCTAACTTCAGTTAGGCCACGTTCTCCCACTCGACTATTTGAGCGTCTGACCACAACCTTTCAATAGCATAAAATGCTCTGGCCTCATCGCTCATGACATGGACAACAATATCGCCATAATCCATCAACACCCACGCGGCATTACTGAGGCCTTCAACAGCGCGTGGCCTTATCCCGACCGACTCCTTGAGGGATTTCTCTATTTCCTCGACGATCGTTCTTACTTGACGATCGTTCGACGCTGAACAAACCACAAAATAGTCAGTTATACCCAGCAGATCACCCAAATCCATTACCTTTGGATCAGTTGCTTTCTTGTTTGATGCAGCACGGGCTGCCAAGATAGCCATGTCTTTGATAGCGCGCCCAGGGTAAACCTCTGAAACGCTCCTTAATACTTCAGTGTCGCTCAAGTGATTTCGTGCTCCTTTCTTGGGGTCTATAAATACAGCCTTTTGCCATATGCTCCAAACAGGCATATGTCAGCAGTTGAAATTGTTCAGTCCGTGGACAGGTCGTGCTGCCGACCAACGGGGATGCGCCCGCAAAATTAACGAACACCCGATAACAAATGCCAGCATAGCGGTTTTGAAGAGGAAGAGATTTTGAGACAGATCGATTCACGCTGCGGACGACCGATTTGCAGATATCAGTCAAATCCATTTCCCGATAAAGAGATGCTCTGCCATCTACATACGATACTAGAAATCTTCTACAGAAATTACAAGCATGCTAACCAATGTTTTGAAATTATTGCTCGTCTTGTCCATAGAGCTTGTGCTCCCGTATGTATTGTATGGCCGAGGATGGAATCAGGTAATCCAGCGGCCTTCCCTCTATGGCCCTGGCGCGCAAGTCGGTCGAGGAAATGTCCAGCGACGGCACCTCCACCTCAAGATAGTTCCACACTGCGCCCAGATTGGTGGGTCTATTTGATCCGGGCCGATTCACTATCACCAGCGTTACCAAAGCCGCAAGATCATCGACACCTTCCCATGTGTCAAACTCAGAGGCAACATCGGCTCCGACAATCAGGAAAAGCTCGTCACCGGGGAACCGCTTTTTGATTTCAATTACCGTATCGATGGTATAAGACTGTCCGCCGCGTCTTATTTCGAGATCACATGCCTCAAGGCCCTCAACTCCCGACACGGCGGCTTCAACCAATGCGAGCCTCTCCTGTGCGGGATGCACCTTGCGCAGTCCATCTTTTTGCCAAGGAATATTGGCCACCACCATCAAAACATTGTCCAGATTCGCACCCGATTTCGCATTTACCGCCGCGGCGAGATGTCCGACATGAATTGGATCAAAAGTCCCACCGAAAATTCCTATTCGCACTAGCTTGCCAGCCTCATTTTCCATCCAGAGCAGCAACTACAGGGGCGAACGCTTGCATTTCCTGCTGATGTATCACCCAATAGGAGAACCCAAAACGCGCTCTACGCATCTCCAGGGTCTCTATTATCTCATCCACTGAACCCGCTAACACTATCGGGATTTCCTTGGCCTCGTCTGCAGTAATTCCGAATGCGGGAGCAACTTCACTGAGCCAAGAATAGCCATTATCGACCACTTGTGCCACCACGGTAAGACACTGGAGCTCGATTTCGTCAATCCTATCGCCGGCTGACTCCTTCACCCAATTAACGCGCTCCATGAATCGCTCGGGTCCAACCGTGCGAGCGACCTCTGTTCCAATCACGCCCGCTGCCAGAGACGGATTGATGCCAACTATCTGTGCATTCCGCGCGGCCAAATCCAAAATCCTTCTTCCCCCTCCCCCAATTATCAATGGTGGTCCATCTGCGCTAAAAGGCTTAGGCAAGCCAGTTGCCCGCTCCACCACATAATGTTCTCCGTTTAGCGTTGCGCTTCCCTCCCTCCACAGTGACACCATTATCTCGACCGCTTCGGCGAGTCGAGCAATGCGTATCCCTGCAGGATCATAGCGGATACCCGATTGGTCGTAATCGGTACGCTTCCAACCGGCACCAATGCCAACCTCAAGACGTCCCTCGCTAATCAGGTCCAGCGTAGCCATTTCCCTTGCAACCGTCACAGGGTGGCGGTAATCGTTATTAAACACCAAAGAACCAACCCGTAGAGTTGTCGTAACCATCGCCGCTGCAGTCAGCGCCACAATTGGCGAGAACTGGGCATCATCAAGATGATCGGGAACGAATAGGGTGCTGTAGCCCAAGGATTCAGCCTGACGGGCAAGTTCTATCCAGCCCTGCCCACTTTGGGGAGGGCTGGACGCCTGGACACCGAATCTAAATCGCCTCATTTTGGTTCGCCAATCGTTTGAGAACCTTTATCGTTTGGTTAAACGCTATGGAGCTTTTAACGGGTACTTCAAAACTCCGAAATTACATTTGATCTTCTACCAGGATCCACTCTTGTCCAATGTCGGCATTTAACCGGCTACCGACAAGACCATAATTGCATAGTCTTTCGCGACGAATTGCACTGGACTCTCCACTCTCGCACCTCGATCCGAAATGCAACTACATCTCGACTCTGCTGAAAGTGAGATACTGGCTCAAAACTTAGCGTAGTGCCGATGTGGCCTGCACCATCCGAATTTGCTCATGCGTCTATGTCAAGAGGCCTCCGTACGCCCATAGTCTCTTTGTCCGGGCAGCGGCAACATATTGAATCTACAGATTTTCTCCGTAAGGCGGAGGCTGGACTCCTGCTTCGTTGTGTTTGTCAATGATCTTTGCCGCCTCCCAGACGTTCCCGAACTCATCGGAGATCTTGACGGTCAGCCACTGTGCGCCTTTTGACTAATGCAAGGCAGAAAAGGGCCACGTAAGCATCTTCAACTCTGGCTTAGCAATTTCTCAAACCAGCGATTATCCCCCCAACCGATCCGTTCAATATCTCAAAAAGAAGGACTTTACGCGACTCAAGGCTGGGTTAGATACAAAGCTAAGATCATACTGCATCTATCAACTTAGACAGGCAACAACGTGCCCAGGTGGGATATCCCTACAAGAGTACATATTCTTAGCTGATGACGACGGTCGTTCAGTGGCGAAAATTGGCCCATCACTCTCGGCCGACTCCCTTGGAGCAGACCTTCAATTTCGTAATTGAACCATCTGGGATGCCTTTGCGGACTGAGTCGGTACGGGTAACAGACCACACCACGCCCATTACATAACCCTAGGATCGGTGTTCGAAAATTACCGGAATACTCACAGGGCTTCATCAGTAATATGCGTTGAAACCCTGACAGATCTTTTTGCAAAGATCACAGTACCTGTCGATGACAGAAGCACCGAAACGGCAAATACCGCAGACTAGAATAGAACGATGGGAATAAAGGCAGCCGTCGTGCTTTACCTGATCGTGCTGGTAGCCGTCGTAGTCGGCGTGGACGTCCTGTTCTTCAGACACCAGTTCTGGCAGCGGCTGATAGCAAACATCGGGATTGTCCTAGTGTTCGCGGCATTCTATTTGAGGTTCCTGAAGCACCCATGAGTTTCGAGCACCGGATGCAATGCAGTATCCCTAATCCATTGCATTACCAGAGTCGGCATCATCATAATGACGCTCGCGTTTGTGGGATTCCGGGAATCCTCTAAAGCAGTTGCAATAACAAGCCCCAGTCCAACTCCCGAACCAAATCCTACGCCTACCGGAATGCTTACGTTGTCATCGCCATTCAGCATCAAGTGGACTGCTCCATGCGCGGATTACCATGTCGATGGAGGTAGCCGGATCACTCCTGATACAAATGGCCCACCTTACCTCCTCAAGATCTGACGGATCGATGTCCTCATCGACGACAACACTGTTGCGCCCGATGCACGCGGAATGGCTTTGCGAGGCCAGATGCAGCAACTGGCGATGGCCTAGGTATTGGCGCTAAATCGGCACCACCGCAAATAAGCGGAAACCGCCAGCATCTGGGACACCGAACCTGTCCAGCTCGTCTCTCAAATACAGCGGAGTTAAGCACCCCACGGTAACGCGTGATCTAGCCCGGTGGTTTCGCTGGAGGTACTCCCACCAGTCTCGGGTCGTTCCTGTCATGCCTGGCGTAAACTTTCAGCACCCGGCTCTTTGCGGCTTCCTAAACCGTAGTTCCCGTCCACTGGCCAAGCAGGCCCTCCAGACACATGTCGTCGGCAGAACTCTATGGTACAGCTCAATTACGATAGCTTTAGATATATACTCACACTTGACTGACCAAGACAGCGAGGTTGCGGCCGATTCGATAGATAAGCGATACGGTGAGGATTTTGTTCTGTAGCTGATGAAAAAATAGAGCAACTACAGACCAACCACTGACCACATCTAGCTTCTGAATAATCGGTCAAGGCTGGCAGTGCCATTTACCTGGGGTTTTATGTACTCTGACAATGGGACGAGGAAGGTCGTGGATATTTAATATTTAATGTGTAGAAAAAGACTACGTGTCCATTCCCCACATGGGATAGGAGTTCTTTGACACTGGTTGACTACGGGTCGCACTAAAGAGGTCATTTTGGGAATACAGACAATTTGGAATCCCACGAGCTGGAAGGAACTTCCAGCACAGCAGCAACCGGAATGGCCCGATGCTGCACAATATGATGCAGCATTGAAAGAACTGTCGACATATCCTCCGCTTGTCTACGTCAATGAGATCAAGTCCCTTCAATCAGCATTGTCACTTGCCGCACGTGGCAAAGCATTTCTCCTTCAGGCCGGAGACTGTGCCGAATCATTTCATGACCATTCAGCACATTCGATCCAGCACAAGCTCAAAGTAATCCTCCAAATGGCAGTAGTCCTTACCTATTCAACCGGAGTACCGGTAATAAAGATCGGTCGAATCGCAGGACAATACGCTAAACCAAGGTCCAGTCCCACTGAACGATACGGTGACCTTGAGCTTCCTTCTTTCCGAGGACACATTGTCAACTCGGAAGAACCCGACCTCAAATCGAGAGTTCCTGATCCTCAAAGAATGCTAAAGGCGTATCACCAGTCTGCATCTTCACTCAACCTCATCCGGTCATTCACCAAGGGCGGATTCGCCGACCTTTCAAAAGTGCACACTTGGACTCAGGAGTTCGTGGCATCCAGCACGGAGGGCCAGAGATACGAGGCCGTAGCCTTCGAGATAGAGCGCGCTCTTAGATTCATGGCAGCGTGTGGAATCGATTTATCGAAGGAGCAGGTTCTCCAGCAAGTAAACTTCTGGACAAGTCATGAAGCCCTGCTTCTCGGCTACGAATCCGCGCTGACTCGCCAAGACCCAGGTTCCGGAAAATGGTACGACCTCTCCGCCCACACTCTTTGGATAGGGGAAAGAACCCGGGACCTAAACGGAGCTCACCTGGAGTATATTTCTGGCATCTCAAATCCAGTTGGATGCAAGATCGGGCCAACTACAACCAGAGAACAGATCCTTGGAATTTGCGAGAAGCTCAATCCCGGAAGAATTCCCGGGCGACTTACTTTAATATCCAGAATGGGCGCAGACAGGATCACCGACGTACTGCCTTCGCTGGTCACTGCCGTAAAGGACGAAGGATACCCTGTCCTATGGACATCTGATCCAATGCATGGTAACACGTTCTCCAGCTCAGGTTCAGGACTGAAAACCAGACGTTTTGACGTCATTTTGAATGAGCTGAAAGGCTTTTTCGAGGTCCACAAAGGGCTTGGTACGTGGCCGGGCGGAGTACATATCGAACTTACTGGTGAAGACGTAACGGAATGCCTGGGTGGCGCAGAGGAAGTGCTGGAACATGAACTCGATGTT
>JABEUP010000076.1 GCA_013044365.1 Acidimicrobiaceae bacterium | reverse complement strand
GAGGCACCCTATGTCAGAAACCGTTATAGTTGCCACCTCCCGCAGCCCAATTGGCAGAGCATACAAAGGATCGCTCAAAGATGTGAGGCCGGATGACATGGGTGGATTCATTGTGAAGGAACTCCTGAAGAAAACCCCGCAGCTGGATCCGGCCCAAATCGACGATGTGATGATAGGGGCTGCCAACCACGTTGGAGAACAGTCTCTAAACCTCGGAAGGAACATTGCCGCCCTGGCTGGATTGCCAGATTCGGTCCCAGGAACTACAGTAAACCGGTTTTGCGCCTCGTCTCTTCAGACAATCCGCATGGCTTTTCATGCGATCGAGGCACACGAGGGGGAGGTCTTCGTCGCGGGAGGCGTCGAGAGCACTTCAAGAACTCTTGGCGTCGGGATAACGGAGAAGGATCTCAACCCAAGATTTACCGACCGATCCCGGTCAGATTTCATAAATGAGATGTACATCCCTATGGGACTAACCGCTGAAAACGTGGCCAAGAGGTTCGGCATAACAAGACAAAGGATGGACGAGTTCGCCAAGATTTCCCAGGACCGCGCGGTCCTGGCACAAAATAATGGCATTTTCGCCCGTGAAATCACTCCGTTTCCGCTCGGCGACGGGACATTTCTCACAAAAGATGACGGACCAAGACCAAACACTAATCTCGAGACTCTGGGCCAACTTCCGCCGGTATTTATCGAAAACGGTTCGGTTACGGCGGGAAACTCCTGCCCGCTGAATGACGGAGCGGCCGCAGTACTGGTGATGTCTTCGCGCAAAGCGCAGGAGCTTGGTCTCACGCCACTGGCCCGGATCGTCGCATCCTCGGTATCCGGCTTGGCACCTGAGATCATGGGGGTTGGCCCAATTGAAGCTGTGAGAAAAGCACTGGCAATCGCCAAGATGGACATAAGCGACATGGATACCATAGAACTAAATGAGGCATTTGCCGCTCAAGTCCTGGCTGTCAGCGACCAGTTGGGAATTTCGATCGAAGACCAGCTCAATCCCCACGGAGGAGCGATCGCACTTGGACATCCTTTTGGAATGACGGGTGCGCGGATTATGACAGCGCTCATCAATGACCTCCAGACGCGGGATCAGCAATTCGGCCTCGAGACTATGTGCGTAGGTGGCGGCATGGGAATGGCCATGATCATTGAGCGGCTCTCCTAGGATCCGAACATCTTGTATTCGAAAGGATATGCGAAAACTCAGACTAACTTTTCTAATACATGGCTAACGAGAACTCGACTTCCCAGAAGAATAACCCGGCCGAAAAGCAGGACGAAAAATCGACGATACTGGTCTTGGTCAGGCACGGAAACACTGCCACAACCGGGAAGGTTCTTCCTGGACGCGCTCGGGGACTGGACCTCTCGGACGATGGTAAAGCCCAGGCCGAAGAGGTTGCAGACCGCATTTCAACGATAGAAAACATTGCCGCCATATACGCCAGTCCATTGGAGCGCGCCCAACAGACAGCAGCACCTTTGGGCAAACGACTCAACTTGGAAATCCGAACTTCCGACTTATTGTATGAATGCGATTTTGGCGACTGGACTGGCCAGGAGTTAAAGGAACTGTATAAACTCCCGGGATGGAACCAGGTTCAAAGATCACCTTCTCTGTTTAGATTTCCGAACGGAGAATCATTTGTGGAGATGGCGGAGAGAATGTCTAAATTCGTCGAACTGGTACAGAAGAGTCACCGGGGTCAAGTTGTTGTTGCCTTCTCCCATGCGGACCCCATTAAAACCCTACTTTGTTCCGCTCTTGGAATGCATTTGGATATGTTCCAGAGACTGGTCATCGCGACATGTTCAGTTTCAGCAATATCGTTTGCCAGTGGCGGAACACTGGTCCTCGGAAGTAACTGGCAAAAAGACTTCAGCATTAAGGCGCCCTAATTGTCAATCTCGAAAGAATTTCCATCAGTAGACCATATAGCGATTGGGGCGATTGGAGAACCCGGGAAACGGGTTTTCCTGATACAGGCCCGATACCTTGGAGATCTGATAACTCTAAAAATTGAAAAAGCTCAGGTAGCCGCTCTGGTACATCATTTGGCTGAACTGATCCAACAATTGACAAGGCCGGGCCACCTTGACGAACCGAGGGACATTTTGCTCCCATATGAAATCGCGTGGGTCGTGGGTACGATTGGCATCTCCTACGTCTCAGACGTAGATCAAATTCACTTGCATTTGGAATCCGTTCCCGCCGAAGGCGAGGAATCTTCCTCTCTGCAAATTGGTATGACAAGGGAACAGTCCGCTGAATTAGCAATCCAAGGAACCCGCCTGATTGAGGCAGGTCGCCCGCCATGTCCGTTATGTGGTTATCCACTAGATCAAAATGGTCACGCATGTCCCAAAACAAACGGTCACCGAGCTCCGACGCTGTAGAGCATCTGACCTTTGGCCAACTCCGAATTCTCGGACGTATGCCTTACAGTTCCAACGCAACTTTCCTAATCAAAGTCAGTAATGACGTAACTTCGTTACAGGGAATTTACAAGCCACATCGCGGAGAGCGAAGCCTGTGGGACTTTCCGGGCGGGCTATTCATGCGCGAAGTGGCCGCCTACAAACTATCGGAAGCCTTAGGTTGGAACTTGATACCCCTAACCGTTCTCAGGCCCGAAGGTCCCCATGGCGAAGGAAGCGTGCAGCTTTTCATCGATGCCGACTTCGAGCAGCATTATTTTTCTCTATTTGAAAGAAGTGAACTGCGTCCCCAGTTCAAAAAATTTGCGCTGTTCGACATCATTGCCAACAATGCAGACCGAAAATCAGGGCATCTGCTCATCGATGCCAATGACCACATATGGGGAATAGACCAGGGATTGTGCTTTCATTACGAACCGAAGTTACGAACCGTGATTTGGGAGTTCGCCGGAGAAGCAATTCCCGATGAACTCCTCGAAGATCTGAAGGCAAAGAGAGACCGCTGCATTGACGCTTTGCATGATCTCCTCAGTCCACTCGAGCTTGACGCAGTTGACTCACGTATCCAGTATGTCCTTAGGAAACAAAGATTTCCAGTTCCCGATCCGGATATGAGATGCTATCCGTGGCCGCTTATATAGCGGTTTCCCGGCACTAAAAACCTACGCCAGCAGATACGCGCGATCTAGCCTTTCGACTTGATAGCCTCGATCAGTTTTGGAAGTATTTTGTGCACGTCGCCAACTATTCCAAGATCGGCAATGGTAAAAATCGGAGCGTCGGCATCCTTGTTGATAGCAATGATGTTCTTAGCCCCTTTCATACCAACCATATGCTGAGTCGCTCCGGATATTCCGCAGGCTATATAAACCGACGGCTTGACGGTCTTGCCAGTTTGGCCAACCTGGTACGAATAGGGAACCCAGCCAGCATCGACAATTGCGCGCGAAGCACCCGGCGCACCATTGAGAAGCTTTGCAAGCTCCTCAATCATCTGGTAACTCTCCTGCTGGCCCAATCCGCGGCCGCCGGAGACTACAACAGGGGCCTCGTCCAACTTCGGACCAGACCGAGCCTCTACGTGGCTTTGGACTATCTTCGCCTTGCCCGCTGAACCGATATCACCGACATTGACCTCTTCAAAGGCAGCCGCAGCGCCGCCCTTTGGCTCAGCCGTAAACGACTTGGCGCGAATAACGTAAATTCCGGGACCGGCCGAAGTAAATTTTGCTGACACGATCACAGCGCCACCGAAAACGGCGTGCTCGCTGACCAAGTCCGCCCCATCCTGCAGGAGATTGACGACGTTAGTGCAAACTGGCAGGTCAAGCTTAGCGGACAACCTTGCCGCGGCATCACGCCCCTCAGGGGTAGCGGCAAAAAAGATTGCGTCCGGCGCATCGCCTGCGATCCGCTTAGCCATTACAGACGCAACTGCCGTGCCCGCCAGAACTCCATCAAGACCGGTGGCAGCAATTAGTTTTGTAGCCCCATGGTCACCCAGAGTTTGGCTTACCTCTGGACCGACTCCGTATCCAAATGCTTCCACCAAAGGCGCAATACTTGAAGCAGCCGAGATAAGTTCGAGGGACGTAGAAGACACACCCGATTCCGAAGGCTCAACAAAAACCCATATTTTTGACAATGACATTTGACTGAAACTTTCTCTAAAATACGATAACTGGAGTTGGGCTTAAATGATTTTCAAGGATTCAAGGAACTCGACCACCTGCTGATAGCCTTCTCCCTCGTCAATTACCACAGTTCCTGACGCTCTCTCCTCGGCGTCTCTGACAGAGACGATCTCCTGGCCGGAAGTCAACGGACCCGTACCGAGTCCTGCGACGTCTAAAACATCCACCGGCTTACTCTTAGCAGCCATGATCCCCTTGAATGACGGGTAGCGCGGCTCCACGACGCCTGCAGTAACACTGACTAACGCCGGCAAAGGACACTCAACCTCGTCGTATCCGGATTCAGTTTGACGTTGTACCTTAAGTACACCGTTCTCAATTTCCACTTTCTTGGCAAAGCTAACGGAGGGAATATCGAGTAATTCTGCAATCTGGACAGGAACTGTTCCGGTGTAGCCATCGGTGGACTCTGTTGCCGCCATTACCAGGTCGAACGGATTCCGCCGTATCGCAGCCGCCAATACTTTGGCAGTCGTAAGCGCGTCAGAACCAGCCAACGACGGGTCTGAAACCAGCACGGCTTTGCTAGCCCCCATTGCCAATGCTGTGCGGAGTCCTGAAAGCTCACTGTTAGGGGCCATAGAAATAAGCGTTACCTCTCCGCCGCCTGCCCTGTCAACAAGTTGTAACGCCATTTCCACCCCATAGCTGTCAGAGTCATCGAGAATAAGCTTTCCATCTCTGACTAAATTGTGGGTACCCGGATCAAGCCTCCCCGGAACAGACTGATCGGGGATTTGTTTTACACACACAGCTATATTCATTGACGATTTCCTTACATACGTCCAAAACGTAAAGTGCAGTAGAAGAATAAACCTATGTCTAGCTTATCGTGAATCCTTCAAACGATCCAAGTTGGGCACCTACCCACTGCCACGTTGATAATCCCAATGATCACATATGTAGCTTGACCTCGGATAACTTAACATCCCACTCGAAAATAAATTCACCCGCGTTTTGTCTCTCTACAAACCGGCTCGGTCCGCTATGACTGACACACGACTTAAAACAATGACTTAAACTAGTTCCGGGTAGGTTCTTGGTGAACCACAGTTCGAAGAAGTGCTGCAAAAACTCTTTCTGGGGTCTGTATGACTTTAGAAGAAGTTTTTGTGGTTAAACGGTGAGAGATATCCAACTTTACCAAATCGAGAATGCCTCGGTGACGAGCGACAACCAGCTCGCCACTTTCACATAGCTGGACAGAGAGTTCACGACCCGCAACACCCCGGCATCGAGCCTATTTTGATAAGTCACAATCGTGATTTCTGGCGCTTTCCGGGATCTTCCGCAATTCGCAAGACCAGGGTCGGCTCATTGTCCAAGTCCCGCTCATTTGTAAAATCTAAACCAGTGGAATTGAAAGAACGATCTTAGCCCCTGAATCATTCCCGATATTCATAGTGCCCCCAAGCTGGGAAACCACGATGTCATTAACAATTAGAAGCCCTAGACTCAAAGCCTTATCTGGATCAAAACCATCCGGAAAACCCACCCCGTTGTCGGCAACAGTCATCTCAAGAACTTCAGGATGCTGATCCAAAAATACTTTGACAATCCCTGTTTGGCCATCACCCTTCGAAAAGTCGCTGCCAAATGCATGGTCAATGGAGTTCTGCAATAGTTCTGCCAAAACCAAAGCAAGTGGCGTAGCCACATGAGCATCCAAGTCGCTTGCAGATCCGGTAACCTCGATTTTGACAGGGAAACTGGGCATGATCGATTCTTCAGCAAGTTTCACAATTGCTGAAACGATCTCGGGAAAAGAAACCTGGTCTCCGATTTCCCGCGACAGAATCTCGTGCACTACAGCAATAGACCGGATTCTCCGCTCTGCCTCATTAAGTGCATCCTGGCCTTGCGAAGGTCCAACCCTACGAGCTTGGAGCCTCAAAAGTGAAGAAATCGTC
>JABEUP010000075.1 GCA_013044365.1 Acidimicrobiaceae bacterium | reverse complement strand
GTCTTGAAAACCGTCGTGTCGCAAGGCACCGTGGGTTCGAATCCCACTCCCTCCGCCACATTAGCGACAAAACTAACCCTGTCCTAACGACAAAAGTCACGCCCTGGATCAATTATGGCACCGGGGTGTGACTCTTTATTATTTGATGATGTCGGATTGGCTGGATTTCGTTCTTCGAATGGGCGGTAGCCGAGGTTGGCAGTGCTAAGAGAGCGGTGTTTTGGACTTTGTGACCCTGGTCCTTTAGGCGTATTCCAGAAGACTTGTTCTTCGGCGTTTAGGACGGGTTGGTCTCTGCTGGCAGGATAGTTCTGCCCTGAAGCTTTTGATCTTTCTGATATTGGATGCCATCAAAAGCACGGTTACAAATATTGACTGCGGGGCTATGCCTTTTACTCTTCGCCGTCCTGGTTGAGATAGAGCCTCATGACATGGATCTTTGATCGATACCAAAGGTGGTACTGAGCACCCATCGGTAGGTGCCTTTGATGGAGAGGCGAGAGTTGAACTTTTCAGATATGCCCCTACCACATCAGAGTCGATATCTGAGCAGTCAAATCGGAGACCATTTGAGTCATGGAAACCCGCTATGACCCTAAGTACCGATTCCAGACGTTGATCTAGTCTTTTGTGTTCCACCTCGGGTCTTTCTCTATCATCCCAAGTGAAATTGCCTCAATCTCACGCACCAGCTCCCGAAGACGCTTGGCATTGTGGAATACTGTTGGTATTCATCAAACTGTTCCTGATTGAGCAGCCGGGTTACGGTCTTGCCATGGAACTTCGTGTCCAGGAGATATACGGGCCATGGAGTTTTGATTCATCACTTTGGCAACCACAGCCGGCCTTGCCGCATCTATATCTCCGGACCGTTAGAGACCCTGGAACGCTCGGCCCAATCGATGAGAGTTCCGATGATATCTCCTCGAGTCGCCTCTGATACCGTTCACCCAACTCCATAGCGAGTCCCGCTCTCTCGGTGTATCCGCAGTATCAGACTGCGGATACATTGCAATTGATTTACAGGATTATTACAGACCTGAATATTGAGGTGGCTGGGTAAATAAAAGCCGAAACAACAACAGCCACAAATCTGGCTCCGGGATTTTTATCCTGTTAGCGTGGGATCTGACCTAGAAACTAGCTTAGAGTTGGCTGGTGGGGTTAGTTTTGTCGCTAGCCATCCATTTATGCTGGTAAGAGCCAACTAAGTTATGTGGTTTGGGTAGCTGTGACCTCGGAGAACCCGACTTTGCGAGTCTTTTAGGGATGCATGTGGGGATCCGACCACCTTCTGGTTCTTGAGCCATGACTTTCAGTTATGCCCTAAATTTGGTCTGCCAGAGTGGAGTTTAAAGGTCAACTGAGTGCTTGAAGTCTTGTGTGGCTACTCCGACTTATCATGCTGCTGGGATGGACAACTGATTCGTTCGTTAATACGAACGGAAATGGCACTATATGCCAACAATGTGGTAAAAGAGTTCGGTAATTGGTACACTATTGTCATGACGGTGCTGGATGTGCTATTGGAAGTTGCTATTCAGCAACACGGATATGTGACAGTAGAGGATGCTCGAAGAGTCGGAGTTGACCCTCAACGACTTCGGGCGCTTGCACTGCGAGGTCGTGCTGAGCAGCGAGAGCGAGGTCTATACCGTATTTCCTTAGTACCGCACCGCCCTCACGATGACTACGCTGAGGCAGTTCTTCTAGCTGGAGACCATGGTGTTCTCGCCGGCGAAGCTGCTCTTGACCTTTGGGACCTCGCTGACGTTAATCCACACCGGATAGAAGTCATAGTACCTCCGGATCTGCGGATACGACGAATTCGAAAGGACGTTGTCTTTCTGAGGAGAGATATTCCAAGGGACCAAATCGACGAAGTAGATGACATCCGAGTCGTCTCTCCTTCTCTCGCCATTGAGGTTGCCATGGAGAACGGTGTTGACGGCAGCCTTATTGAACAGGCCATTACAAAGGCCAATCGGCGTGAACTAATAGGAACCCGTCGAGCGGCGAGGCTTTTGGCAGCTCTTGATGATAAGGAGAGGGGGCTAAGTGGGCGAGAGTGATCGGATTCCAGGCGATAGACAGCACTTGGAACGACTAATTGATTTGTGGGCGCGAGAAGGATCTGAACTCGGACAGAGTCGCTTGCGACGTCTTTTGGGTTTTGCGGCTATCGCTGCCATGCTTGACGGACTACCTGGAGAAGATGGCAGGGCAAGACTCGTCATTAAGGGTGGCGGAGGACTGCAGTTGCGTCTTGGCGCTCGGGCGCGTACGACCAGCGATCTTGATACCGCATTTCGTGGAGATATCATTGAAGCGCGTGATCTTCTTCGGTCCGCGCTCAAGAGAGGTTGGTCCGGGTTTGAGGGCGTGCTCTCTGACGAAGTAGAGATCACTCGCGCAGGCATAACTCCTCCGCCATGGAGGGCAAGGATAAAATTGGCATACAAGTCCAAACCCTTTTCGACTGTAGCATTCGAGATGTCGGCAGCTGAAGGCGCGAGCCTAGATTTCCCCGAATATCACAGGATGGCGATTTCCCTAGCCCCGGTTCAGTTGCCTGATCCTGGGAAGATTGCATTTCTGCCGGCAAGGTATCAGATTGCTCAAAAGCTGCATGCATGCACCGAGCCACCCACAGATGATCATCCGAACATTAGAGTCAGGGACCTTTACGACATTCTCTTGATCGCGGAATTAGTTGATCTGGAGGAGTATCCGGCCCTGTCAGCTGCTTGTAGGGAGATTTTTGAACTCCGGGGTAGGCACTCCTGGCCACCGGTACTTTCAGAGCAGCCGTCGTGGCGAGAAACCTGGAAACGTCTTGCAGAGGATGGACAGGTGGGGTTGACATTTGACCAGGCATTTGCTGGTGTCGTTGATTTGATCGGGAGAATCGAGACGGCCTAGGCTTACCCAACTCGTCGGTGCGAGAACACAACTACAACTATAAATATGATGGGGACGGCACTTCGGACTTGTTCTTACCTGAATGTGGGTCAAGAAGTTTCGATTGGGAGATAGTTGATTTCCCGAATTTGTACCTGCGCAAGTGGCTGATAAAGCAATCCTGTGCACCCAACAATCCACCCAACAAATGTGTCTGAAAGCATCTGATCCAGTCTTACTGGGTCTCAATGGTCTCCATATTGCAAAGCCGGGAGATGCAATTATGGGCCAGGCTGTGTGATGTTTTGGCTACTAGCTCGGACACTTTCAAGCCGTCTCATAATCCCTTGGTCGTTGGATCGAGTCCCGCCGGGCCCACCAAAGTATTCGTATAAGAACCCTGAACCTGGTCCATGCCAGAGTTCCCCAACTGTCCCGTCAAGACCACGCATCGTTGTCAGAGATCAACGTTTTCCCAGTTCGGGGGT
>JABEUP010000074.1 GCA_013044365.1 Acidimicrobiaceae bacterium | reverse complement strand
TCCATGGCGGATCTTATAGGCGAGGTCGATCCGATCAAAGTTGCTGAAGGCCGTTATCTTTCTGATGAATTTACTTTGCACTACGGGTTGGTGCCACGTACCAACCGTGGAATATTTGCCATCAACGAGCTGCCTGACCTTGCTGAAAGAATTCAGGTGGGACTGCTCAATCTGCTGGAGGAGCGGGATGTGCAAATAAGAGGTTACAAGATTCGTCTTGGACTCGACCTTATGTTTGTGGCTACCGCCAACCCCGAAGACTACACCAATAGAGGTCGCTTGATTACCCCGCTGAAAGACCGATTTGGAACTCAGCTGAGGACCCACTATCCGAAGAAATCAGAGATAGAGATCGAAATCATGAAACAGGAAAGCTCTGAGTTTGCCACGGGAGATAAGGTACACGTTCCACCGTTCATGTCAGAAATCATCGCCGATATTTCCCAGCAGGCGAGAAAGAGCTCCTCAATAAATCAGCGTTCAGGGGTATCGGTAAGAATGAGCGTGGCAAACTACGAGACGATGATCTCCTCTGCTACGCGAAGGTCTTTGCTTTTAGGAGAAGAGCAGGTAGTCCCTCGGATTTCAGATCTTTGGGCGCTCACGTCCTCGATGGCTGGAAAGATCGAGATTGACGCCTTCGAACCGAATGCTGAAAAAGATCTGATTCCAAGGCTACTTTCCAACGCAGTATTGAACGTGTTCCGTCGAACGTTCAGTGTTGACCAGCTTAAGGAAGTGGTAAGTTATTTCGATTTGCCCGAGAGTGTCGAACTTGGTCCTTCCGTCGGTTCAAAAGGGTATTTGACCTTGGTCAGAAAGGTTCCAGGGCTGTCAGAAGCGGTGGGGAAACTCGACGATTCCTCAACTGCCGCGGTCGCATCCTCGGTGGAACTTATCCTTGAGGGACTGCATTGTTCAAAGAAGCTCAACAAGAGAGAGCAATCGGGAAAGATTGGCTACTTCACAAAGGTTTGAAATAAATGGGTAATGAGCCATTTGATTTTATATACGAACGTTGGGACGGGACTCAGACTCCAATAGGACCGGACGGCGAGGAACTTTTTGATGAGATTCGTGATTCGCTTCTTTATCATGGCGACGTAGCGGCGGCGCTTAAGAAACTGATGAGCGACGGGTTTAAGGACAGCGACGGCAAGAGAACTGGCGGGATTAAGGACATGGTCAGGCGTCTGGCCGAACGCAGGCGTGAGATCCTTTCCCAGCATGACCCGAGTGGGATGGTCCAGGAGATATCCGATGCTCTCGACCAGATCATACTGACTGAAACCGAAGCCATCAATTCCAATATCAGTGAGATCGGGGATAGGAGCGACACGGCATCACAACAGTCTTGGGATCGTTTGAACAGCAAAGGGCTTGAACTGTCAACAATGCCAAGTAACCCTGCATCACGAATCAGGGGTCTAAAGAACTACGAATTCGAGTCGCCTGAGGCAAAGCAGGCATTTGAGGAGCTATTGGAACGGATTTCGCAGGAACTACTCGATAATTTCTTTCATTCCATGAGACATAGCCTTGAGTCTCAGAGCGAATCCGGTCGGGCCCAAACCCGCGAAATGCTGGCGGATTTGAACAATCTGATATCCAATTATCGGCAAGGAAGGGAGACTGGTGCGCAATTCTCTGAATTCATGGGAAAGTGGGGTGATAATTTTCCATCCGGCATCGATTCTGTAGAGGATTTGATCGACTTTCTGGCGGCTCAGGCGCGTTCCACTGCCGCCATGTTTAACTCGCTGTCTCCGGAGCAGAGAAGAGAGCTGATGGACTTGTCTCAGGCTCTGCTTGATGATCTTGACCTCGGTTGGCAGATCAGTCAACTCAGTGACAATTTGGCACCTTTCACGGGTCCTGGAACGCCGCGTTATGGTTTTTACGGTGATCAGCCCATGGGCCTTGGCGAAGCGCCGGAAGTGTTCTCGGAACTGGATGAGCTGTCCGATCTTGAGGCATTTCTCCGTCATGTGTCGTCTCCCGCGGATTTGGCCGATGTCGATTTGGAACAGTTGGAAAAGACATTGGGCGCCGATGCCCGGCAAGAATTGGAGGGGTTGGCAAAAATCGCCTCGTTACTTGAGGAAGCCGGGCTAATAGCCAATGACGAGTCAAAGATGGTGCTCACTCCAAAGGGTATTCGGCGAATTGGCGAGTCAGCCCTATCCGAGCTGTTCGCAAGTGGCGCGGCCTCGAGGCTGGGCGATCATGCACTTAGCAAAAGTGGAATTGGGAATGATCTCGAATATGACTCCAAGCCATATGAGTTTGGAGACCCATTTAACTTGAACATTACTAAGACGATCCGCAATGCCCTGCAGAGATCCGGCGCAGGAATTCCGATAAAGGTTGTGCCGGACGATTTTGAGATCGAAAAGACTGAGAAACTTACCCGAGCATCAACCGTTCTTCTTTTGGACCTTTCGTTATCAATGCCGCTCCGCGATAATTTCCTGACTGCCAAAAAGGTGGCGATGGCGCTTCACTCCCTGATGAAGACCAAATATCCAAAAGACGACCTGTCTATTGTAGGATTTTCAGAAATTGCCAGACATATAGAGCCTCACGCACTGCCCGAGGTTTCATGGGACTTCGTATATGGAACTAACATGGAACACGCGCTTTTGATGGCCAGGGAAATTCTTCGGTTCCAAGAGGGTCACAAGCAGATCATCATGATTACCGATGGTGAACCTACTGCCCACATTTTGCCAGACGGAGACGTGTTTTTCAGCTACCCCTCAAGTCCCGAAACCATTGCTGCAACCCTCAAAGAAGTTATGAGATGCACTAGAGAGGGCATCACCATAAACACGTTTGTGCTAGATGCTACACGGGAACTTAGAAAATTTATGGAGAAGTTTGCGTCTATCAATAAAGGACGTGTTTTCTACACCGATCCGGAGAACCTTGGCAATTTCGTGTTGATTGACTTCCTAGCCAACCGAAACAAGATACTCTAACTCTTTTAGAACGTTTAGAACTTCCAGGGTTCGAATTTCCTCAGTCCGGAAAAATTGGACTAGCGAGTTGCGGATCGGTTACTTACACTCCCTGACATGGTATGACTCCGTTTGGAAGAGGCTGTTGGCACGCTATGTTTCCGAACTGTTTCGTCGAATGGGTTGGATTTACAAGGCTGTAACATTCCTGACATAGCTATGAAACACTGCCCTTGTAGCGTGATTTTCCAGCAGTCATCTATAAGGAGGTTGCAGTTCATGCTAAATCCGTATCCCTCGTGGCTCAGTCCCGGGGACAATGCCTGGCAACTATTAGCCGCGACTCTGGTCGGGCTAATGAGTATTCCGGGAATTGCGGTTCTTTATGGGGGTCTAGTTCATAAGAAGTGGGTTGTGAACACCATGACTATGGCTTTTACCGCCTTTGCTTCTGTGTTAATTGTTTGGGTGTTGTGGGCGTTCAAAATGTCCTTCGGTGCACCAATTAATCTTGGGCCAGGTTTTTTGAGCCAGCTCATTGGACACCCGGGCCCGGTGATAGACCATCTGTCTGAACAGGCTCAAGCCAACATTCCACTACTCAACGGTTTGATGCCGAAGTTCCGTTTTCCAACTTCTACGCTGGTCTATTTCCAGTTCGTCTTTGCGGCTATCACACCGTTGCTTTTCTTGGGCAGCGTGCTTGGTCGGATGAGTTTCAAGGCATGGGCTATTTTCGTACCACTGTGGACGACGTTTATCTATTCGGTCAACGCATTTCTAATCTGGGGTGGCGGTTACTTTGCTGGAAAGGGTGCCGTTGACTACTCCGGTGGCTATGTGATTCACCTTGCGGCAGGAGTTACCGGGTTTGTCGCCGCAGCCGTAATCGGCCCAAGGCTGAAGAGGGATCGCGAAACGATGGCGCCTACCAACCTCTTACTGGTTGCTGTGGGTGCCGGAATATTATGGCTTGGTTGGAACGGGTTCAACGGAGGAGATCCTTATTTTGCTGGCGCAGATGCTGCCAGCGCGGTTTTGAACACCAACCTTGCAACTGCTGGTGCTCTTCTGACGTGGCTGTTTATGGATATGTTTTCAAAGCACCACAAGCCGGCATTTTTAGGTGCGGTCAACGGTATGATCGTTGGGCTGGTTGGCATCACGCCAGCGGCAGGATATGTAAACGGCTGGGGTGCTCTCGCAATCGGTATCATCGGCTCGTTTGTGGTTTGGTTTGCATTCAACGTCGTGTCCACCAAGTGGATATTTGCCAAAGTTGATGATGCTCTAGGCGTGGTTTATACCCATGGTTTTGCAGGACTTATGGGCGGACTTATGACCGGGCTATTTGCTGATCCCAAGATGATTGTTTACCTAGGTGGAGGAAAGTCATCTTCAGTCTCGGTTGCGGGGCTCGTTTACGGCCATCCCTGGCAGTTCATACTCCAATTAGAAACTGCTGGCTGGGTAATTGCTTACAGCGCAATTGGAACCTTCGTTCTACTCAAGATTGTGAAGATATTTGTGCCTCTTAGATTTCCTGACGAGATCCTGGAAGTGGGTGACCTCGCTATCCATGGCGAGCAAGTTGAACCTACTGAGACAGCACATCGGATTCTCCCTGCTGCATCGGGTGTCGATTGACATCGTAACAGTCTCGGGTTTTGGGAAGCGTCGATTCGAAATCTAGGTTTTCCACTACTGCTAACAGAAATAGAGATGGGTCCAGGTTAGGTCCGGACCCATCTCTATATTTTGTAGCGCGTTAGGTTTCCTCGGGACTTTGCCTTCAGTTTGTTTCAAGTATTTTGTTTTAATACTGAATTCCCGTCCTGAAGATAGACCACAGTTTGCACCAAACATAAAAGTTTTAGGAAAATCTGACCTTTTAGGTAAATTCTTTTGAACTATTGCCAAACTCTCGGTAAAGTATCACTGGCGCGGATTGGGGGAAAATCGCTATTGCTCTTTTGTAAATCTTGTAGCATGATACGTATGGAGTAATTACATCTGTGGAATTTGGGGGAAGGAGGTCGGCCAATGGGGGAAGTTGCCCGACTTAACGATTACACTCTTGGCGATTGGCAGGAGTTTGCTCAATGCAGGGGAAGAGATCCGGAGATTTTTTATCCTCAGCGTGGTGTGCCTACTGCGTCGGCGAAAACTCTATGCCGTGAGTGTCCTGTTAAGTCTGAGTGCCTTGAGCACGCGTTGATAAACGAGGAGCGCTTCGGAATCTGGGGTGGGCTCAGTGAGAGGGAGCGCAAGAAACTTCATCGCGAGCGCAGGCGGAAACAGCAGTCAAGCCAGTTTTGTTAGTTTTCTCGGATCCTTCAGCTCGGAGGATCCGAGAGTTTTCTATCGGCTCTAATTTCCAGAGCCTTGTCAATATCGAGGTCGAGGATATCCCAGAGATTTTTAGGTGACTCCTCGATTACTTTCCGTGGTGCCAAGCCTACGAGTTCACCCTTAGAGACATCGGCAAACTTACTAACGGTTCGATACAGCTCGTAGATCCCGTGATTCAGTGGATCTACGAGGTTGGCGGATACCTGCACTTCATTTCCCACTTGAAGTCCTAGAGTTCTAAAGTAAGGTGAACGGACCTGGGCGGCAACCTCTTTGGCTAGTAAAAGGTCCGGAATGGCCAGGTAGATGTTATATGCAACTAATAGTTCGCGAGCTCCAACTGCAATCGATCCGTATTTGAGATGAGGAGTGGATGGTCCATAATCCGGGCTGAGAGACTTGAAGGCTTCTCTTCTGAGTTGAGGAAGGGTACGATCCGGACCGTACAGAAATATAGGCACTGAGTATTGCGTTGCGATATCGCTGGCGAAGCGGTTTCTAGCTTGAAGGGCATCAAAGATATCGGAATCGCCAATTGGAACGAATGGAACCACATCAACCACTCCAATTCGGGGGTGCACTCCCACATGGTCTCTTAGGTCTATGAGTTCAAAAGCTTTCCGGGCAAGGGCAAGGGAATCTCGGTACACATCCCTGCCGAAAAGGGTAAATACCGACCGGTTGTGGTATTGGTCTGAATGGATATCAAGGAGGCTATTCCCAGCTGCTTGGGATAGCCTGGTGATGATAGAAGGGTCGCTGCCTTCGGAGATGTTAATTACGCATTCCAGCAAGGTTAATGCTCACACCCATTCAAAGGGTTCTAATTTGTGGCGCCATTTCTGGTATTTTAGTTGCCTAGGCTTTTGCTAACCTTCTGGCTCGAGCAATTCTACGACGCTCGCGTTCTGAAGCGCCTCCCCAAACACCATGGTCGATGTGATTAGCGATTGCGTATTCGAGGCAAGTCGATTTTACTTTGCATGTAACGCAAATTTTCTTTGCAACCTCGACGCCCACGCCGTCGCTCGGAAAGAAGAGTTCAGGGGGAAGTTCTCTACATTTTCCCTTCGCCATCCAGCTAGTATCCATGCCCAACTTCCTCGTCTCTCAGCTCATCAAGGAGCTAACCGCTGATCCTTTACGGGCTCATAACCACGGAATCTGAATGCAACTACGTCAGTTCTGCCTTTCTCATCGGTGTACTCACGTTGTGCCAGCGTTGCAATGAATTAGGGCCAATAGTTGAACTCAGATAATGTTCATAAGCCAACTTCTCACAACAGATATTCTCAGCTACGAGTTAACTTAATTCACCTTTATGAGATACAACTGAAATTTGTTGTCTGTTTATTCCAAGTAATTTTTTCAAACCTGTCTCATTAACCATCAAATTTCGTATTTGTGCCATTTAGTAGATTCCATACACTAAATTTGCGTTGTCATATTCGGGCTGAATCGCCGGTAAAGTTCAGCTGAGCCCACCTCGGGTGGATCGTAACTGGAAGAAAGGATGGTGGTGGAGAGCACTTCTAAGGATGGAATTGTTTGTGGTGAGAATATGGACTTCGTAAAACGAACTTCAAATAATCTCGCTCCTCTTCCTCATCCTATGGATCACCGAATTTCCGCTCACAGATTCCTCCCGGTTCTCTGGCTATACATGGGACTCCGGGTTTGTCTATTTCTGTGCAATGTCTTAGCTGCAAGCATTACCAGGGCTCCAAACTGGTTAGGTCCTTTCGCTGCCTGGGACGGAAACTGGTATATACGGGTCGCACGGTCTTGGTATGTGTCGGCAGGGTTCGAAACTGGCCACCACTTGACCTACGCACCAGGGGGATTCGAACCTGGTTGGCCGGCGGTAATAAAGTTCGGGACCATCTTCGGCCTGGGCTACCCGGCATCTGCTTACCTGATGTCCATTTTGGTCGGCGCGGCCACGGTCTATGCTATCTGGCGGCTCAGCCTGGAACTTGTGCCGGATCATTCTCTGGCGGCAACCGCTGCAGCACTTGTATTTCCGGGGTCAGCTGTAGTGTTTGGAATCGCCTATTCTGAGGTTCTAAGTATCGGATGCGTTGCGGCATCTTTGTGTTGTTTGCTTAAGCGCAAATGGATATGGGCTGGAATCGCAGCCGCGGTCGCGACTGGCACTAGTTCATTAGCAGTGGTCCTTTGCCTGGCCTGTGTTGTGGAAGCATTATTAGCGATCACCCATCACCAGAATTACAGATCGATATGGGCCGTTGTGCTTTCTCCTGTGGGATTTGTCGGATTCGTTGCGTATCTTGGCTACAAATCGGGCGATCCTTTTTATTGGTGGAAGTTGCAAGGTCAGGCTTGGGGAGCCCGAATCGATTTAGGTTTCATATTTAGTTGGCTTGAAGGCGGCACTGGTTCAGGATGGGGGACCTTTTGGATAGCTTTCATTGGGCTTGTGGTGCTGGTCTACCTCGTGGTCACGGTTATCCGATCGGAATTTCCGCTTTCAGTGAAACTATATTGTGTTGCTGTAGCTGTCATGGTGCTAATAAATCCAGCTCTTGGCCCCAAGCCACGGTTTCTTTTTTGGCTTTTCCCCTCCATATTCCTGCTTCCCCGGAATCTCAGACCAAAGGTGTTAAATCCGGTCGTAATTTTCATGGCTCTATTGCTTCCACTAGTTTTAATTGCATATACCACCATTGGAAATTCTGTTGCCCAGCCTTAGCTCTGGACGGATGCGCCGGACAAGATAGAGAAGGTTCATAATGTGGCACAAACTGGATGATTAGCACAATGTTAAGCTTTGCCGGCGTATTCTTATAGTTAGATAAAATTCAAGGAGCATTGTTTATGCCAGGTGACTTGCAAACCGAAAGTGTCCCAGCAGCCAAGATAAAGGTGGTTTATCTCGGGCCAGTAGCACCGCATTGGGATGTGGTTGGTGTCACCGGAGATCGTTCGGTAGTTGAAGATTTTCGCCAACGGGTAAATGCAAGGCTTCTGCTACTGCCTCCCCATGATCCACAATTCAAGCGCAACAGGGAAAGAATTGTTCGGGATGCCGAGCGTGAAAACATTGTGCTTGATTGGGATCTTGGCGTGGGGATTGACGGAGAAGGATTCTAGGACTCTAACTCTAGGCGGGCCAGCCAAAGACCGGGAGCTTCAAGTTCGGGAGGAGTTGGGAATGATCCCTCACGTGTCCAAAGTGGGGTAACTCCTTCTTCTCCGGCACGTTCGATGACCCCTCGGATGAAATCCTGCCCTCTCTCAATCCCACCTCTGGTTATCTCAATCCCAAAGAATTGTTCAGATAGACGTTCACCGTCTGACCGCTCAATTCTTCTTCTCATGAAAGCCTCATCGATGGCCGCGCTGTTGCCGAGCAAGCGTCCGCCTAACCTGAGAACTGCATTTGAGGCCAGTCCCTCTATTACAGCCATTGTGGTTCCAATGTCGGTGAGAATCCTTTTCTGGGCGTCACTTTGTCCATTGGGACCAAAGATTCCCGATGGATCGGAAATGGCGGCCTGAAGTCCCTCCGGGTCTGTCAAGTCAAGTTGGGTGAGTCGGTCCTGTATCTGCTTTAGGTTTGTGGTGGACGCCTCAATGTGTTTAGTAATTAATTCTCTGATTCTCTCTGAAATAATCGGCGTCGAAAGAACGATTGACATTACCATTTCTCGCAAAGTGGCCCATAGTCGTACTTGATCCAGCGGGAGTTCCCATTCACGTGCGAAGGTATCCACGTTGTAAGAGATAATCATGGTGGTGCTTTCAGGTGGGCGCGGCACCGGAATTTCGAATGATCCAAACGCCACTTTTGCCAGGTGGCCGGTCATTGAACCGAGTTGCATTGCAATCATCGAGGGACTGATCATCTTCGAGAGGTTCTGGATCATTTGGGAGAGACTGTCCTGCTGTCCAGAATCGTTCGAGAGTTCAGATCCAATTTCGAGTTGATCTTGATGCACCTCTGCCACTTTTTGGAGCATGTCAGCGTACTTTTCCCAGTCGGATGTGGTCCTCGATGCCCATTCGATTCTACTGACCGCCTCGATTGCAATGTCATGGCTGGTGTTTTCAGGAAGCGCGGTAAATCCCTGGAGATGGATTTGCAGGATCTTCGTCAATTCTTCGTATTTGATCCGATCCAGCGGGTCAACGTTTGGCTGATCTGGAGGATCATTCGCGACTGAGACCGCCATCTGTCGAGCCATTTGGGTGTGCATCCCCTTCTGCGATCCGAGCATGTTTAAGAGATCGCCGAGAAGAAACTCAAATGGATTGGATCCAGAAGAGAGCGGATTAGTCATACATTTATAGTAGTAGCAATATTTTGGCTAAACAGGTTAGCCAGAGGTCTTGACCCCAAGTTGTATCGTGACGCGGAGGGTCTGGTTTCCTCTGAGAGTTGTCAAAGTTACTTGACTGCCACTTGGAAATTGGTTGAGCAACGTTTGAAGTTGCAAGAGGCTCGTAATCGGAATGTTATCCAAGGCGATGATCTGATCTTTGGGCTGGAGTCCGGCTTTATTGGCTGGTGAATTGGCTACAACGCTATAAATGTCAACTCCTTGGCTGGGTACGGTCTTTCCGGCGGCTGTCTGGGCTTGTACTGACGTTCCAACGATACCGAGCCATCCCTGGGGAACCCCGTTGGACAATTCGATTTTCTGAGCCGAATTCAACATGGTCGATAAAGGAGCGATTACCCATTTGTTTGAAATAGATCCCAATCCCAAGCCGAGTGGATTTCCCTGGCTATCAACGAAAAGAAGGCCATCGGAATTGAGTTGTTGTGCGGGATCGGCAAGATAAGTGTTGTCTGACACCTGGCCACTAGTGAGAATTTGCTGGAGTCCGGCTTGCCGAATCTGTGAGATTACCAGATTTGGCTTGCCTGTTGCGAAGTTCGGAACGATCCCAATAGTCATTTCTCCGATTTTGGCAGCTCTCGAACTGGTCCCATTGAGATATTGAGTCAACTGCGCATTGATTTTTAGCACCGCTGTATCCGTCGAGGAATCCTCGGCAATTAGTTTGGCTTGCAACGGCTTTGCTGTTCCCGGAATTGTTACGATAAACGATTTTGTTGACCCAATGACGTTGGCCGGTACGAGAATGTAACCGTATGGGGAAATTGCAAGGCCGTAAAAGGTGGTTTTCTGCTTGTCGGGTACCGTAATGCTTACCAGAGACTTTGCCAGATCCTCTATATGATTTGATGTCCCGGTGCTCAAAGTAAATGTGGAGGTAGGTTTGGACTGCTTGTCTATTTTTGTTGTCGGCCAAGCGGTTTTAGCGATAGTCAAACCGATGAGTACAAGTCCAAGTGCGCCCAGAAGCGCCGCAATGCGGTGACTTTTGGTTTTGCCAGATCCGTGATATTCAGATGGATGTGCCCAGAGCCGGTCATCTTTAGGCGGCACATATTCAGGCAAATCGGCATCATCTGCCCACCCGTCACTTATATCCATCTATTCAGGGTACCTAACTTATCTTTAATGAAGTGGTCAGTACTGCCAATTAAGAGTTGCATAATGGCAAATGCATTTTAGGATGGTTCTGTGAACACAGTTAATCGCAATGTTCAGTCGTCTCTTGTTCCACCTGAAGGTAAGTGTTGGGTCGCGATCTCTCGCGATCCTCTTCCTCTTGATCTGGCTATGGAATGGGCTGTGGATCCTAATTGCGGTGCGGTGGTTTCCTTTTCTGGTACCGTGCGAAACCACTCAGAGACCAGGCCCGGTGTAGTACTTCTCGAGTATGAAGCTTACGAGGAATTTGTTGTTCCAAAATTTTTAGAAATAGTGGAATCCGTGAGAAAACAGTGGTCTCAGGTACACAAAGTGGTCATTTTGCATAGGTTGGGAAAGATGACCGTAACCGAATCCTCGGTTTTCATCGCAGTCTCAGCTGAACATCGAGACTCGGCATTTGAGGCTGCTAAATTTTGTATAGACGCGTTAAAGGCTTCTGCTCCAATATGGAAAAAGGAGAGATGGTCAGGCGGTAGCGATTGGGGATCTGATCCCCATGAGATTGTTTCAATTGAGGAGTTGTAGAAGATGGCCAATCTGCTTTATCTAGGAATACCGGTAGCGATTCTGATATTGGTTGGACTGGTCATATCCGTAAGGGAGCGAAGACCGCGTCCGATCACCACGGATATCGATGAGTTTGCGAAATCGATGCGAGCCCTGTCATCTTCACGTCATTCTCGTCCAGAGTCTCAATCCAGAGGTACTGACGCTGGCTAGTTTGCTTGCAATAGATCTTGGAAGCGCCAACACGGTTGTCTGTGATTCGCGTACTGGTGTCATATTTGATGAGCCGACTCTCATAGCCTACGATAAGCGCTCTGGCCGGGTGATCGGTATAGGCAACGAGGCCAAAGATGTCGTGGGGAGAGTTTCTGGCTACGTGGTGGTCGAACGTCCGATTCGGGATGGAAGAATTTCCAGTACAGAGCTTTTGGACTACTACCTCCAGTCGCTTCTTAAAGTCCTGCAAATCAGGCGATTTTCACGTCCTAGAACCATTGTTGCGTTACCTTCTTCGGCTACCGTCGTTGAATCACGTTCTCTCATGACAGCTTTGAGAAATGCCGGACTCAGCGAAGTTGAGAGTCTTGACACCGCGCTGGCTTCGGCAATTGGAATCGGGCTTGATATCTACGGGCCGAATGGCGTAATGGTGGTGAATCTCGGCGCAGCGACTACTCTAAGCGGGATAATTGCCTTTGGAGGGGTCGTAACCGCTTCCAGCGCCTTTTGCGGTGGCAATGCCCTCGATCGTGCGATAATGGATCTTCTCAGGTATAGAAGTAATGTTTCTATAGATGAGTCAGTGGCCGAGGAGGTAAAACTTGCCCTGGCAAAGATCAGTGATTCGCCACCTACATTGGTTAGTTCTATGGTCGGGAGAGACTTGAACAGGGGAATTCCGGTAAAGGTGGAAATCAACGAGGAAAGCGTTCGAGAAATAATTGGCGATCCCACTAAAATGGTGATGGATGTGATTCTGGACAATCTCACTCATTGTCCTGCCGAGTTGGCACAAGATCTAGTACTTGGTGGAATTCATCTTTGTGGTGGCCATTCCCAGTTGCCGGGGTTGGCCGAGGCTATTGAGAACGTGGTAAAGATTCCCGTCCATCTTGTGGACCAACCACGGCACACCACCGCACATGGGTTGACTCTGTATGGTAAAAAGGGCCAAAGATAGTTTTATTCGCTCGATCCCTCAGTGATTTCCAAGAGATCTTCTGCTATCTGTCTGGTCTGCCAGTCCCGGTCCCTAGTGGCTGATCTCAAGGCTTCCGTGACCTGTTCGCCTTCAAATGCAGAAAGAGCTATGACTGCTCTCCTTCTGACATTGGGCTTGTCGTTAAGGGCTCCAAGGATGGTTTCCAATCCGTTTTCGTCTCCTATTGCACCAAGGCAGGCAACTGCTGCTTCCCGAACCAACGATTCAGGGTGGTTGGCTGCAATTGCACAGATCTTTGCCGTTCCGGTCTCGTCCTCTCGCTCTCCAAGTGCCCAAAGTGCCATCTCCACTACAAATGGGTCGGAATCCTCCAGCGCGGATGAAAGCGATACCCCGGGATATGAAGCCGCCAATTCGCAAGCGTACCGTCTGACTGAAGGCTCCGAATCAGTAAGCGCAACCTCCAGCATTTCAGGGATTAATCTGTCGAGTTTGTGCAGAACTAAAAGTGCGGAGATTCGCAGTTTGGGATCGGGCGCATTGGCCGCGGACACCGCCAGTGCCACGTTCCCGTTGTATGCAGCCATCACAACGTCTAAGCGCCTTAGTGTGGCAGGGTATTTATTTTTCTTAGTACTCAATGGAAACCCGCGACGGCTAATAGTCGGCAAAAAATACCCGATTGGCCTGATGCTAATAAGTGGGTGAATCTTGATAGTAAGTAATACAGCAAGTTTAATTTGAATTTTTGGGAGCGATGTTGAAATCAAAGAGCAAAAAGAGGATCGTGACAGCCATTATAGCTCTGGTGGTTCTGCTTATTTTGTCGTTGGTGAACTTGCCAGAATGGGCAATCGCTCCAGGGAAAGCCCAGGAGGTGGCCAAGCTGATAACTATCAATGGTGCACGGGACTCTTCTAAATCTGGACATATTCTTATGACGGACGTGTCGCTTGGTCCTGTCTCGCCTATTCAGTGGCTATTCGATAAGACAGATCCCAATATAGATCTAGTTCCGAGCTCGGCAATATTGGGGACCACGCCACCGTCGTCGTTTATACCAGCACAACTCGATGAAATGAAACAATCGAAACAGGCGGCAACGGTTGCGGCGCTGAGTTACCTTGGTTATAACCTTGATATCATTCACGGAGCCATAGTTGCAGGAATTGCCAAAGTTTCCGTCGTTTCTTCGATTCTTCATCCAGGGGATTTGATTACCCGGGTTAACAAAGTAACCATTTCCTCAGCCGAACAGTTTGTCAGCGTGATTTCTGGCTTTAAACCCAAGGAATCGGTCACGCTCGGCTATATACCAGCCGCGCTAGTGGCCAACAGAGGTTCATCAAATAGTGCGCAAAAGGTGGTCTCTGTGACGCTGGGTTCTCACCCAGGTGAGCCGTCAAAGCCCTACCTTGGGATCGACATTAGCAATGGTGTCAGTTATAGGACTCCGTTCCCGGTATCGATATCAACTCCGGGCATTGGTGGGCCATCTGCGGGACTGGCGTTTACTCTTGGAATCATAGACCGGCTTCTTGGGGGAGGTCTGACCAGAGGCAATACCATCGCAGCCACCGGAACCATATCTCCCGATGGTTCAGTGGGAGATGTCGGTGGTGTGCCACAGAAGACAATCGCAGTGGAGCGCGCCGGCGCAAAGTTGTTTCTGGTGCCCCCGCAGGAATATAAGGCAGCAATGTCTAAAGCTACTCCCCAGCTAAAAATTGAAGCAGTATCAACAATAAAGCAGGCAGTTGCCGATGTTGAGAAATTCGGTTCGTCATCGTCCTAACACTGGTAGCTTCACAAGTTTGATTTTTATTCCGACCTCTTCCATAAATACCAATTGGGTGCCTGCAATCAAAATGCAATAGTTAGATGGACTGCCAAGCGCTTGGCCGTATTGCGCCTCCTTACTTAGTGCCACTGTTTGTGAGTTTCCCTGAATTGTCCTGAAAGTTGCGACTTTATGAGCAATGTATGGATTTCTTACATAGTCTTGACTGTATGAGTTTTGAAGTTTCCGATCCTGCTCAAACCAAACTTGTCCATCTGGATCGAATCCAGGATAAGACCTTTTCTTCGGCGTGGAAGGGATATCGCATCGAAGAAGTCAGGGGGTATTTGGCCCAGGTTGCTCTTGAAGTTGAAAAGCTTTCGATGGAACTAGATGCGGCCCGCGCCAAAATCGAGGAACTGGGTGCCGTAAAGAATCACGGAAACGACGGGTTGTCCACACAGGTTCTAAATGCAGAAGAGACTGCCGCACAAATCCTTCACGATGCAAATGAGGCAGCCAAAGCGCTAAGGGACCAGGCCAGTCGTGTTTTGGAATTCTCGCGTCTCAAGGCAGAGAATGAAGCTAGGGAACTTATCGAAAGCGCTCGTGCTCAGTCGGTGGAACTAATAACCCACGATTCGGAAGTGTCGTCAGGCTTAGAATTCGAAGAGGCCTCCAAAAGAGAGCTTGAGCAAGCACGACATAAGGCAACGGACATAATCGAGCAGGCAAAAGCAGATGGACGGGGCATGATCGACCAGGCAAGAGATTTGAGGAATGAGATACTCGCCGACCTAAGAAACAAGAGAGCTGTGCTTGACGGCGAAATAGCTGATTTGGCGACAAGAAGAATTGAGGCCTACCAAAGTTTGGCCAGAGCAGTTCAGCTGATAAGCGAAGCTAGCACGATCATTGTGTCGAATGAGAACCATTATCCAAGTGCTCATGGCGGGGATGATGGCTCGGATTCAACGGTTACGGCAACTTGGGAAAACCAAGATTTTCGTCAGCAGTATTATCACTCGGAATCTGCACCGGCAGCTTCGGTAATTGATTTAGGGAGGCCCACCCTTGGTGATCAAGGCAGATACCAAGCTAAGATCACCAGTTCGCAAGTGGAGATTGGCGCCCATCTTGAAGAGGGTATAGTCCGTGTTTTTCACAAGGAAGTAAGCGGTCCCGAACTTGTTAAAGCCTTTGTCGAACCCTCCGGTGATTTAACTTCCGATTCAAACGACGCGGATTTCCGCCGTTCTGGTGGCGGAGATGTTTCTATCGAGGTGGAGCCGGGTCAGAGTGCTCTAGTGCCCGAGAGCCATTTTCAGATTGAAGACGGGGCTGAACCAGGTGCTCCGTCAGATCTGGCAGGGGAGCGGGAATCAGGCCTGCAAAAGGCTGAGTTGGAAGGCTCCACGGTAGAGGCGGTTGACGTTCAAGAGGATCAATGGATTGATCCGGCGGATTCCGAGCGGGAGACTCCTGAAAAGTTCGATGAGAGTTTAGTTCGATCAGAGCTGGAAGATTTACATCAAAGCCCTTCTGCTGAAAGTGATGCAAGGTCAAATGCTTACGACGTGCAAAGGTCTCGCAGGGCCGATGAAATACTCTCACGCATCAGGTCATTACGTTTTGGACATGAAGCATCCACCATTCCAGGCAATAGAAATGAGTCGGCCAACAATCCAACATCGGTCGGGACGGTCACGTCACCAAAGGATTATTTGACAAAGGGAGTAACCACCCCAAAGATATTTATTCAATCGAACATTGCCGAATCAATCGTCGTAGACAAGGAGATCCCATCTGACGACGGAGCAGCGGAGGAGCCTTATTACCAGGAAAGTGACCTAAAGGATATCCCGCAGGAAATCGACGCTGCCACTCAGGAGCTTTTGGACGTGCGAGAAGATCTGCTGGCTCCAATTGCCACCATGCTGTTCAAAAAGGTCAAGAGGCTCCTGGCCGATGAACAGAATGATCTGCTTGACAAGGTGCGCCGAAGTTCGGGTTCTGAAGTCGTGTTGGAGAAATTGCT
>JABEUP010000073.1 GCA_013044365.1 Acidimicrobiaceae bacterium | reverse complement strand
CGAAATAAACGGGGAAGTAAAACTTAACCGCGGGGAACTGGTCAGCGTACCACCGGTTGAACGCCCCTACCATGGTTCCACTCAGGACGCGGAATCTGAATTTCTGGTGCTTACCTGGGGTGTTACCAACTGGGATGATGTTTCGCCGCGACCAACCAGCCTCGCGAAGCAGCCGTAAACCTCCTGGGCTTTCCGTAACTTCGACCAAGACGGGCTTGGGAGTTCCTGTGCAAAAGTTCGCTCGTTCCAAGTGGTATCTCAGGCGGCGAGCCGGGCTTCGTTTTAAGTTGTGGGAACGATGTGCGCCTCCAGACTCTATGCGGGCTTGGAGTCGGGTCCGGTGTTGTGGCTACCGGGGTGATGTTCGGTAGAAAGAAAGTGCAAACGCCAGAAAAGACGCAGGTACCGCCCACACGGGATCACCCATCGTTATCTCAAGGATGTCCCGGGTTGCCAATATCCCGCTGCCGATCGCCGAATTGCGTATTCTAAGTGCCTCTTGTCTCCACGAATCTGAGACGTATTTGCCCTCAATCGGCGTCATGCGTATCCTTGCATCCGCGCAGATACCTGTGAAATCCACCTCCGTCTTGTCGCTACGATAGTGTGTGATCCAATCTCCGGACCGGACTGAGCCGGGGCGTACCCTCTCATTCCACTGGAGTAGCGATACGCCAAGCTGCTGCTCATTCAAGCGAGCGATGTCGGCACTGTCTCGACCCAGGACGAGCTGTGGCAGTTTGGCGACGAGGGGATCAAGGAAGTACAGTTTTTCCTGTTTGCGGAGGTCTGCATGGCCGTTCTTGTCAGCTCTGGGGCTCTTCCAGACAAGGAAGGCGCTGACAAGATCGTCGATGCGCTTGATGAGAGTCTCTCGAGCCACCCCGATCTCTTCGGCAAAGCCACTAACCGAAGTAAGACTTGATAATCGAACCTCGATACCGCTGATCACGGCACCAAGAACTGTCTCGTTCATGCCACTGGTGATGGCATCACCTCGCACCACATCCCACAGGGCCTGCCAAGTCGGTACCTCAATCTGGTTAGCCCGCCGCCAATCCCCTACGGCCTTTGGGTACCCACCAACCTCAAGATACATTTGCCAAGCAGCCACCAAGTCGTCGGTATGTGGCGCAAGCGCCATCCAGGTGTCGCGAGCCCGGTCGGACATCAACTCATCCGCCCGCAGGCCTTCAACGGGTGGCACATCAACCGATAGGCTATGGCAGAACTCGCCGAAATCCATCGGCAGTAGACACCTGTCGGGATCAGCGATGGGGCCCCTTCGTCCTGCAAATGCTTTGATTGCCTCGTCGAGATGTCGGTTTGATGAACCCGTCAGTACGACGCAATCTTCGCTGAAGCGTGTGTTGTCCCGCAGGTTCTTGAGCGTCGACCACCATTGCCCACGGCATGCTGTAACTTCATCGATGAACCAATATCTCCTTTCATCACCCACCGAACTCGTTAGGACTCTTACCACATATTCGTACATCGTCCCGAGCCGATTAGCTTGCCACCCGTCTACGGTTACACGTATAATCTGTAATGGATTAACTCCCTGGTCAAGAAGTGACTGGATGGAGCGCTTTACCAACACGGTCTTGCCAACCCGTCGAGGACCGTAGAGCATGTAGAGGCCTCCGAGACGGATGTCATTCAGCGATGAGGGATAGTAGCCAATCTGAGATGCGTCTGCCTCGCGCATGTCTCGATCGGTAACCGCCCATCCAGGGTCCCGCCACCATGGACTATCCCGACGCACCGCTTGGGCAACTTGTCCCTCATTTACGACCATACACAAATACTAGCAAATACCCTCGGGTTTTTGTTGAGAGTCTTGTCAAAAACCCGAGGGTATTTGACTACTAAAAGCCACTTTGGAAAGTTTGATTTAAGCAACATCATGCGGTGGCAAGTCCACCCACAGTGGATGGAGTCCGGCTCCTCCCTCTGCATTTCCAGGTTCGGGCCCTTTCAACGCGACAGTCTGATAGAGCGTCCAACCACGATAAATTCCGACCTCCGACTGCTCAAATTAACCCGAGAGCTACCTGGACGAATCTAAAAGTTTGGCAGCAGGAACATCGGTAGATAACGAACTGCCGTTCCCGAAACCCGTGACGATCCGGGTTTAGTTTGTTTGGACAGGTCAGGGAGAGTGAAATAGCGGAGACGTTATATGTGGTCTAATTTACGACTCTTGAGACTTCCAGCAGGTCTTTATAGCTCTTGCCGGATTTTCCAACGAGTCGTGCTACCCAGCGAAGCGCTTCAGCTGTATCAACCGTGCCCGCCTTTAGCATCTCTTTGATATCGACCCAGTCCTGGTCCCTTCCGAACTTGGCTTTAAATACAGTCAGGTCTGTTGCACTAAGAATAGGTATCTGGCTGGTTGCAAATGGGACCGTTTCGGCACGGGAATGAGCCACACCGTGGAATTCATGCGTTGCAAAGAAGAGGTCGACTGAGTTTTGCCTCATCCAGCGCAACTTGACCTCTCCTTCGATCTCAGCTATTCTCAACTGCCTGGTCCCCCAGCGTACCTGTATTGGGAGGGACTGGAACGCCCGAAGAACCTCTTGCTTGCCAAGAGCGACGTTGATGTCGATATCACTTGTTGTGCGGGAATGCCTGGTGTAATAGGCAAGTGCCAGCGCTCCGCCGAATGCGTGGACGATGCCGTGTTCACTCAGAGCTTTGTCAATGGATATGACCTGTTCCACCAAAGAGGTCGTCTCCTTGGTGTTATCGGTACTATGCGGATGGCTGCCGTGGGCCGCAGGCATCAGCGGGTCTTACTTGTGATGGCACTATAGGTGATAGCATCGGAGTAATCGAGGAGGGCAGGCAGGAGCCTTCCGGTAAGGTGCCGGTTGGCGAAATCGGAATCTACGGCGTCAACCAGTCTAAGGGTATGATCTGTGGCGGCAAGAATTCGCAGAAGAGTATCTATTTCCGGGTCGCGTTTACCGTTCTCGTACTGCTCAACTTGGACACAGTTACGCCTGACATCTCGGCCAACTCGCGCAACGTCAACCGGGCTTCATGTCGTGCTTTCCTAAGAAAATATCCTGCAACCGTATATCGCCTCATACTCCAATGTTATCATAAGTGATAACATTTTGGACCTTGCCTGGGGCGGAATATTCCTTCCAGAACCAGTTGGGACAGGTTTCCCTGCCTGGCGAACCCGTCGCCGCCAATTTCAGAAGGCCTTGGACCGGGACGCCCTGTTAAGGTTTGCGGCTGGCATTTTCAATCCACTTGCTAGAAATTTTACAAGATAAAATCTTGGTATAGGCACCTTCTCGCATGTGGACTATTTTGGAGCCGGTTTCCCCTTGGTAAAGTCGCAACAAGCTGGTATCTTGTGAAGCAAGTTAACGTTGGCAATGGCGCTGCCTTGAAACTAAGTTATGGTTGAGTTAACCATGTTGAGGGTATTTTATGATTACAGCTCAGCAGATTTCATCT